>NZ_JAWJTG010000027.1:0-65672 GCF_032911605.1 Stenotrophomonas mexicanensis | reverse complement strand
GTGAGGGCGCTTTGCTTGCGAAGCACTGCTTCGCAAGCGCCCGAACGCACAGCCGTCAGCGGCTGGGCCGGACCGCGGAGCGGGGTTTACGGCGTGTCCTGCCTACCCACACCGCCCCGCCCAACCAGCAGAAACCCAGAGCTGCCCTGGCTTTTGAATTTGCACTTGCTTGAAAAAGCGGTGCAGCCGCAGGCTGCAAAACCCACTCAATCCTGATCGTGCGCGCGCGCCGCCTCCGCCTGGGTCTCCTCCTGCGCCGCCATCTCCCGTGCGATCCACGCATCGATCATGTGCCGCTGGCGCTGCGCCTGCCGCCGCTCCCGCGTGTACTCCTGGTCCAGCACCCGGTACAGCGACACCATCACCAGCACCATCAGCAGCGCGAATGGCAACGCCGCAATCGTGATCATGCCCTGCAGTGCATCCAGGCCACCGGCCAGCAGCAACGCCGCTGCGATCAGCGCCACCGCGATGCCCCAGGCCAGCTTGCGCTTCAACGGCGGATCGCCTGCCTCGTCAGTGGACATGCTGGCCAGTACCAGCACCGCCGAATCGGCTGATGTCACGAAGAAGATCATCAGCAGCACCAGTGCGATGCAGGAAAGCAGCAAGGGTAGCGGCATGCTGTCAAACAGGGTGAACAGCACCGTTTCATAGCCGTTGCCCAGCGCCTGCACCAGGTCGGCGTGGCCGAAGATCTGCGCCCACAGCGCAGTGCCACCAAACACCGCGAACCAGAAGAAGCCCAGCACCGTGGGTGCCAGCACGACGCCGATGACGAACTCGCGGACGCTGCGCCCACGCGAGATGCGCGCGATGAACGAGCCGACGAACGGGGCCCAGGAAATCCACCACGCCCAGTAGAAGATGGTCCAGTCCGCTACCCATGTGCTGCCCGAGAACGGCGACATGCGCAGGCTCATCGTCACCAACTGGTTGAGGTACGACCCCAGTGTGGTGGTGAACGTATCGAAGATGAATCCGGTCGGGCCCAGTACCAGTACGGTGGCCGCAAGAAGCGCGGCCAGTGCAAGATTGAAGTTGGACAGCCACTTCACCCCGCGCTCGACACCGCTGGCGGTGGAGGCCATGTACAGCACGAACGCGATGGCGATGATGGTCAGCTGCAGTGGCACACCCGCGTGCAGGCCGAACACGCGTTCCATGCCGGCAGCGATCTGGATGGTACCGAACCCCAGCGTGGTGGCCACGCCAATGGCAGTGGCAACAACCGCGGCGATGTTGACCACGCGTCCGATCCAGCCGCGATGGTGCCGGCCGATGATCGGTTGCAGCATGTCACTGACCAGTCCACGGCCATTGCGGTTGAACTGGAACCAGGCCATCGCCAGGCCGATCAGCGCGTAGATTGCCCATGGATGCAGACCCCAATGGAAGAATGCATAGCGCATCGAAGCCCGCGCCGCGTCCATGCTCTGCGGTGCGAGGCCTTCCGGAGGCTTGGTGAAATGGGAAATCGGCTCGGCGGCGCCCCAGAACACCAGGCCGATGCCCATGCCGGCGGCGAACAGCATCGACATCCAGCTGGCGCGAGAGAACTCCGGCTCGGCATCTTCACCGCCGATGCGCAGGTTGCCGAAGCGACCGAATGCCAGGTACATCAGGAAAGTCAGCGCCAGGAACACGACCAGAAGATAGAGCCAGCCGACACTGCGGATGACATCGGCCAGTACCGACTGCACCACGGTATTGAAGGGGCCGGGTGCAACACCGGCAAGCAGCACCAGAAGCAGAACCAGTGCGATGGAAACGCGAAACACCATGAAGGAGCTTCTCCGATCAAGGGATTGAGGGGAGCGAGCAGAGCTTGCTGCGAGGGGCCGGCGACATGCAGCACAGACCGGGCAGGGGCCGCGAAGGCGGCGGGGAAACACCGACCGCAGCGGCACGATGCGCGTGCACGTTACTGAATGCGATGTCACGGTTCTGTTAATACAGAAACAGCGGATCCACGCCGTGCGTGGATGGAACAGCCAGGAGCTGCAGTGCGTTCTATGCTCTAATGCACACCAAGAAGCGGGGGTACCGCGGCCATGTGGCCACGGTTGAGACAGTCCCTTGGAACCTGATCCGGCTCATACCGGCGTAGGGAAGCTTTGCAGTGCAGCCATGCCCGGACTCCGCCCAAGGACCGTCCGGGCGCGGCAGCAGTGCGCCGCCGCTTCGTCCCTGACCTTCCTGGACGATGCCCGATGAACGCACAGCTCTCCGCCCTGCAGCAACAGGCCCAGCAACTCTCCGAATCCGTGACCCGGCCCATTCCCGGCTCGCGCAAGATCCACGTGCCCGGTTCACGCCCGGATCTGCAGGTGCCGATGCGCGAGATCGCGCTGACCCGCACGCCGACCTTGTTCGGCGGCGAAGAGAATGCACCGGTGACCGTTTACGACACGTCGGGCCCGTACACCGATCCGGAGGTGCGCATCGATCTGTCCGCTGGTTTGCCGGCACTGCGTCGCGGCTGGGTGGAAGAACGCGGTGATACCGAGCGGCTGGAAGGACTGAGTTCTTCGTTTGGTCGCGATCGCGAGCATGACCCGAAGCTCGATGCGGTGCGCTTCCCCGCGCGCAGCCTGCCACGCCGTGCGCGTGCAGGTGCCAACGTCACCCAGATGCACTACGCGCGCCGCGGCATCATCACGCCGGAAATGGAATTCGTCGCCATCCGCGAGAACCAGCGGCTGGACGCGATCCGCGATGCCGGCCTGCTGCAGCAGCACCCGGGCGAGGCGTTCGGCGCTTCGATCCAGAAGATCATCACCCCGGAGTTCGTGCGCGACGAAATCGCCCGCGGCCGTGCGGTGCTGCCCAACAACATCAACCATCCGGAAAGCGAGCCGATGATCATCGGCCGCAATTTCCTGACCAAGATCAACGCCAACATCGGCAACAGCGCCGTGTCCTCGGGCATTGCCGAGGAGGTGGAGAAGCTGGTGTGGGCGATCCGCTGGGGCGGTGACACGGTGATGGACCTGTCCACCGGCAAGCACATCCATGAGACCCGCGAGTGGATCATCCGCAACTCGCCGGTGGCGATCGGTACCGTGCCGATCTACCAGGCGCTTGAGAAGGTCGATGGCCGCGCCGAAGCACTCACCTGGGAGATCTTCCGCGACACACTGATCGAGCAGGCCGAGCAGGGCGTGGATTACTTCACCATCCACGCCGGCGTGCTGCTGCGCTATGTGCCGCTCACCGCCAAGCGGGTCACCGGCATCGTCAGCCGTGGTGGCTCGATCATGGCCAAGTGGTGCCTGGCGCACCACAAGGAGAATTTCCTCTACACGCATTTCGAAGAGATCTGCGAGATCATGAAGGCCTATGACGTGACCTTCTCGCTGGGTGACGGCCTGCGCCCGGGCTGCATCGCAGATGCCAACGACGCGGCGCAGTTCGGTGAGCTGGAGACGCTTGGCGAACTGACGAAGATCGCCTGGAAGCACGACGTGCAGACCATGATCGAAGGCCCCGGCCACGTGCCGATGCAGCTGATCAAGGAGAACATGGACAAGCAGCTGCGCGAGTGTGGCGAAGCGCCGTTCTATACGCTGGGCCCCCTGACCACCGACATCGCACCGGGCTACGACCACATCACCAGCGCGATCGGTGCGGCAATGATCGGCTGGTTTGGTACGGCCATGCTCTGCTACGTGACACCGAAGGAACACCTCGGCCTGCCCAACCGCCAGGACGTACGCGACGGCATCATGGCCTACCGCATCGCCGCGCATGCGGCCGACCTGGCCAAGGGACACCCGGGCGCGCAGGTGCGCGACAACGCGCTGAGCAAGGCACGCTTCGAGTTCCGCTGGGAAGACCAGTTCCATCTCGGGCTGGACCCGGAGAAGGCCAAGGAATTCCATGATGAGACCCTGCCGAAGGATGCGCACAAGCTGGCGCACTTCTGCTCGATGTGCGGCCCGCACTTCTGCTCGATGAAGATCACCCAGGACGTGCGCGACTACGCCGAGGCCGGCATGAAGGAGAAGTCGGAAGAGTTCCGCGCGGCCGGCGCCGAGGTCTATCACCAGGGCTGACGTGTAACGGGTAGTGCCGGCCGCTGGCCGGCATTCCGTCGTGCGTGGGGCCGGCGAGAGTGCCGGCCAGTGGCCGGCACTACCGCTCATCACGCCGCTCCCGGCTATCCTCCGCCCATCACCCTGGGGAAAGGACGCCATGCCCGTTGCCATCACCACCCGCTGGCTGGCCATTGCCCGCCGCCATCCTTCGGCCTGGCTGCTGGGTGCCCAGTTGATCGCGGTGCTGCTGTATCCCGCACTTGATGACACCGCCGGCGGCCGTGCGGCACTGGGCATGTTCGGCATGGCGGTACTCGGCCTGGCGCTGTGGGTGGTCCAGCGCAGTCCGCTGGGCACCTGGCTGGCACTGCTGCTGGCCATTCCTTCGGTGGTGTTCTCGCTGGCCGGCGCACTGCTGGATCGCAGTGCGCTGCTGACCACCGCGCAGCTGCTGGAAAGCCTGCTGTACTTCTATACGGCCGGTGCGCTCATCGCCTACATGCTCCAGGACCATAAAGTCACCCGCGATGAACTGTTCGCAGCAGGTGCGACATTCACGTTGCTGGCGTGGGCCTTCGCGTTTGCTTTCGCCGTGTGCCAGCAATGGTATCCGGGCAGTTTCCAGGGCACCGGTGGTGGCGCGCAGCGCACCTGGATGGAGCTTCTTTATCTGAGCTTCAGTTTGCTCTCGGGTGTTGGCTTGAGCGACGTTGTGCCACTGCATCCGCAGGCGCGCGCCTTGGTCATGCTGGAGCAGTTTTCAGGCGTGATGTACGTAGCTTTGGTGGTTTCGCGACTGGTTGGATTGACCATGCTGCGGCGCATGTGAAAATGAACGCCAGATAAAAATTTCGCGCCCCGCAGGGCGCGAATGGTGCAGCAAATTATGTGAATGCGTCGGCGAGAGAGAGCCTGGATGTCGACCACGCGATAGGCGAGGTAACCCGCATAGGCTAGTATTCGCCCGCTTCATTGTTTTTGCGGTATGCGCCGATGCTTTGTGCGGAGTCTGGCTTTTTGCTGTTCCCAGGACGGGAGGGTATCGAAGGCAAACGCTGCCCCGGACCTGTCTCTACTGTGTAGCGGAAAATGAACAGCAGTGAATACCAGCCCCCCGGATTCGATCGGATCCGGATAGGAGAGTGCACTGTCACTCTGTCCTCGCGCGAAGTCGAGGTCGTGGGTGCGCGTCGCCCGCGTCGGCTGACGCCGAAGGCGCTGGGCGTGCTGCGTGTGCTGCTGCGCCAGCCGGGGCGTGTTGTCACCCGCGATGAACTGTTCGCGGAAGTCTGGCCGGACACGCTGCCGACCAATGATGTGCTTACCCAGGCCGTCACCCAGCTGCGCAAGGCGTTCAGCAATGACGACGACAACGGCCAGGCCTATATCGAGACCATCGCCAAGACCGGCTATCGCCTGCTGGTGCCGGTGCAGATATTGGACGATGTCGAGCCGGCGCCGCCCGCGGGAGCCGATGACGAAATCGTGGACATGCAACCGGCGACGGCCATCGCCGAGATGATGCCGCCACACGTGCAGGCATCGCGCCGCCGCTGGCGCCACGTCCGCCGGCGCGTACTGCTGGTGCTGGGCGTGCTGATGTTGGCCACGGTGGTGGTGCTGACCGCGCTGCTGCTGCGGCGGGCACCGGCCAGCAGTTCAGCTGTGGACGCGGCCGTGGAGAACGGCACGCGCGTGATCGGCAGCCCGCAGCGTCCCTATCGGTTGATCACCGCGACCAGCGGCTTTGAAACCTATCCCACGCTTTCACCCGATGGTTCATTGGTGGCCTATGAGGGCGCCAACGAAGACGGGCAGGGCGGTGGCGCGATCAAGGTGCAGACCTCCGGCAACGCGCCTGCGCGGCAGCTGCTGGCTCCGCCGGCCGGCTCGGTCGATCGCTTCCCGAGCTGGTCGCCGGATGGACGCGAGATCGCCTTCGCGCGGTTCAGCAACAACGGCGGTTGCCAGGTGCTGATCGCCAGCGCGACCGGTGGTGCCCTGCGCCAGGCCACACGGTGCGATGGCACCGAGCTGCTCAGTTTCGACTGGACGCCGGACGGCCGTGGCCTGGTGTTCGGCAGCATGGTGGGGCGCTATGCCCATCGCGGCATCCGCAAGCTTGATCTGGCCAGTGGCCAATGGGAGGCGCTGGACTACGGTGTCGCCGAGGATGACTTCGACTATGCGCCGCGCTACTCGCCTGATGGCAAGTGGCTGGTATTCGTGCGCAATCCGCAGCTGGGCGACCTGTGGCGCATGCCGGCCGCGGGTGGCACGCCCGAGCAGCTGACCAACGAGGCCGCTGAACTGCGTGGCTGGGCCTGGTTGCGTGATGGCCGGACGATCGTGTTTGGACGCCGTGTCGACAGTGAGGTGCGCCTGTACTACCTGGACGTCGAGAGCCGCACGCTGCGCGACGCCGGGCTCGACGACGCACAATGGCCGGCGACGGCGCGCCGCGCGGGCATGCTGGCCTTCGTTCACCGCCGCGCGCAGTTCGGCATCTTCAAGGTGCCGATGGAGGGCGGTTCACCCCCGCAGCGCCTGTTTGCGTCCAGCGGCCGGGATGGGCAGCCGATGGCGGCGCCGGATGGACGCCAACTGGTGTTCACGTCCGATCGTTCAGGCAGCTTCGCGCTGTGGTGGGCGGACATGGAGCGCCCCGATTCGCTGCGGCCTATCGAAGGATTGCGGCCTGAGGCACGTCAGGCACCGGACTGGTCGGCCGACAGCCGGCGGTTGCTGGTGGTCGGGCGCGACGAACACGGACGCACGGTGGTCTATGAGATCGCCCCACGTGACGAACGCGTCCAGCCGTTGCCGGTACCGTCGGAGCAGCCGCTGCAGGCACTGTACGGCGCAAACCCGGACCAGCTGCTGGTAGTCGAGCGCGATGACCAGCAACAGACCCGGCTGAGCCTGTTTGATCGAAGCGTGCAGCCTTGGCGCCGCCTTGCCAGCATCGAGGGCGTGTCTCAGGCGCGGTTCGATCGCAGCAGCGGGCGTGTGCTGTTCACCCGCCTGGCGGCAGGTGGCCTGTGGTCGGTGGATGCGGCGCTGGCGCCAGGCAGCGTGCAGCAGATCAGCGATGACCAGCCCAGCCGGTGGCGGTACCGGGCCTGGACCGTGGCCGGCAACAGTGCGATCGGCTATCTCGGTACGTCCACCCGCTGCGGTACGACACTGGTGCTGATCCAGGCCGGGCGCGAGGAACCGGAACGCTGCCTGGATGCGGAACGCCTCAGTGCCGGCAACGGGCTGAGTGCCGGCGCCGATGGGCGCACCCTGTTCGTGGCAATGGCGGTCAGCGACGGTGCCGACATCGGTGTGATGCGTTTGCCCGAGCGCTCGCCGACGCTGCTTCCGGCGTTCTCCAAGTTGTTGTTGTTCAACGGAAATGGGCCTTCGTAATTTCTTCGTGGCGACCTCGCCGCGAATTCGTGGCGATCTCGTCTGACTTTCCTGACGTGGTGCCGCCTGATTTGGCAAAACGGAGGCCTGTACTAGGCAAATCCGTGGTGCCCCCATGCGTCAACTCTCGCTGGCCGATCGCGGCCAAACCGTCTCTCTGGACCGGTCGCTCGACGATGCTGCGCCGACCTGCCTGGGCGTGGCCCGGCTCGGCAGCCTGCAGACCGCAGGCAGCAGCTTCACTGTGTGGATGCAGGTGCGCGGCAGCTCCTGGGTGGAAGCCAAGGAAGGACGCTTCCGCTTGCGCCAGGGCGAGTGGATCGCCTTCGAGAAGGAGTCGCGGCCGCTGGTGCAGGCCGGTCGCAACGGCTTGTGCGTTGGCCTGAACCTGACGGTCGAAGCGCTGCGCGTGCTGGCCGAGATGGCCGATTGCGGTCTGTATGCCGGGCGTGGCCGCATGAACCGTGGCGATGCCCGCGTTGCGCTGCGCCTGTGGCGCGATGCGCTTGCCAGTGGCCAGCCGGCGCAGGCACTGCGCCCGCTGCTGCTGCACCTGGCGGGCCTGCAGCGTGGGCTGGCCGACAACGTGCAGCGTTGCCCGGGGCGCTCGCGCAGCCGCAAGCGCCAGGTGTTCGGCCGCATGCAGCGCGCCCGCCTGTACCTGGAAGGCAACAGCCACCGCGTGGTGCGCATCGGTGAACTGGCCGAGCTGACCAACTTCTCCAGCTGGTATCTCTCCAAGACCTTCCAGAGCCTGTACGAGGAAAGCCCGCAGTCGCTTTCGGCGCGCCTGCGCCTTGAGCGCGCTGCCGACCTGCTGCGTGACACCGACATGATGGTCGGCGAGGTCGCCGCGGCCAGTGGCTTCGACAACTGCTGCAGCTTCGCGCGTGCGTTCCGCGCCCGCTACGGCCAGTCCGCATCGCGTTTCAGGGAGAACGGCGGCTTGCTGCCGCCACAATCTGCAAAGTCTCCGGTTGGTTCGCGCAAATACAGCGCTGCAACGCAATCGTAACGTGCTGGGGTGTTTTAACACGCTACTAACACGTACCTTGGAGAGATAGATGAACGTTCGTATTCCTGCAGTGCGGCTCGGCTTGTTGCCGGCCGGCATTGCGCTTGCCTTGGCACCGTCCTTCGCTTCGGCGCAGGACGCAGCTGCCGGCGGCACGACCGACCTGGACCGCATTTCGGTTACCGGCTCGCGCATCCGCCAGGCGAGCATGGAAACCGCGCAGCCGGTGATCGCGCTGCAGCGCGCAGACATTGAAAAGCAGGGCTTCACCAGCGTTGCCGACATCGTGCAGAACCTGTCGGCAACCGGTTCGCCGGCGATCAGCCGCGCCGATGCCTTGAGCTCGGGCGAAGAAGTCGGCGGCCAGTATGTTGACCTGCGCAACCTCGGCCCGCAGCGCACCCTGGTACTGCTGGACGGCAAGCGCATGGGCGTCAGCTCCGGCGGCTACACCGATCTGGCCTCGATCCCGACCTCGATCGTCGAGCGCGTGGAAGTGCTGACCGACGGCGCATCGGCGATCTACGGCTCCGATGCCATTGCCGGCGTGGTAAACATCATCACCCGCAAGAACTTCGATGGCCTGGAAGCGAGCGTCTACCGCGGCCAGTACGGCCAGGGCGACGGCGACAAGGAAACCTACAACTTCGTCTACGGCATGACCAACGACCGTGGCTCGTTGACCTTGGGTGCCGAGTACAGCGACGAGAAGCCGGTGCTGGCCAAGGACCGCCGCTTCAGCGCCTATGCCAACGGCCCACGTCATCCGTTCCCGACCGAAGATGACGCCAACGGCTGGTCTGCGATCACCGAGAAGGGCGTACTGGTCAACGGCGGCAAGAACTACGTCGTGAACCCTGGCGCCGATCCGACCGATTTTGCCAACTACCATGAGCTGACCAACGCCGACCTGTCCAACCCGACGCAGCAGATGTATCTGTCGACCGGGATCAAGCGTCGCTCTGTGTTCGCCAACGGCCAGTACGATTTCACCGACAACATCCGCGGTACCGCCAACGTTCTGTATACAGAACGCGAGGCGCTGCAGCAGATCGCCGGTTACCCGTACCGCTCCAGCGCGTATGGCACCAAGCTGTCCAAGGACAGTGCGTTCAACCCGCTGGACCAGGATGTCGACTTCATGCGTCGCACCTGGGAAATGCCGCGCCAGACCAAGTCCGAGCTGAATACCTTCCGCTTCTCGGCCGGCCTGGAAGGCTCGTTCGAGTTCGGCGATAAGTACTTCGACTGGGATGTCGGTTACGTCTACAACCGTAACAAGGGCACCAAGACCGGCACCGGCAACCTGTTCATCCCGAACGTGAAGAATGCCGTCGGCCCGTCGTTCGTCGAGAACGGCGTTGCTTACTGTGGTGCCCCGGGTGCGGTCATCGCCGGTTGCACCCCGTGGAACCCGCTGCTTGGTTATGGCATCGACGGCACTGGCTCGCTGTCCAACCCGGATCTGCAGAAGTATCTCTTCCTGCCGACCCACGACACGTCGCTGACCACCTCCAAGGTCTACAGCGCCAACCTGTCCGGCGCGCTGTTCACCCTGCCGGCCGGTGACCTGTCGTTTGCAGCAGGCTACGAGCACCGCGAAGAGCAGGCCGAATACAACCCGGATGCGCTGCTGCAGTCGGGCCTGAGCACCGACCTGGCCGGTGCGTCCACGGCCGGTGGCTACAAGCTCAACGAGTTCTTCCTCGAGCTGAACGTACCGATCCTGGCCGACCTGCCGTTCGCCAAGGAACTGTCGGTCGACATGGCCGGCCGTTACTCGGATTACAACACCTTCGGCAACACCTTCAACAGCAAGTTCGGCCTGAAGTGGAAGCCGATCGATGACCTGCTGGTGCGCGGTACCTACGCCACGGGCTTCCGTGCGCCGACGGTGGCTGACCTGTACGGCGGCACCTCGCAGACCTTCGACAAGTACACCGATCCGTGTGACACCCTGTTCGGTGCGGCGGTACGTAACCCGCAGGTTGCCGCGCGCTGCGCCGGTGCCGTCCCGGCCAACTTCCGCCAGGAAGCATCCGGCGGCATCGATGCCACTGGCCCGGGGTCTCAGTCCAACTACGCCTACCTGTCCGGCTCCAATGCCGAACTGCTGCCGGAAACCTCCAAGACCTGGACCGTCGGCCTGGTGTACAGCCCGAACTTCGTACAGGGCCTGGACATCAGCCTGGACTGGTGGAAGATCCGCATCGACAACGTGATCGCGGCCGAATCGGTTACCTCGATCCTCAACCAGTGCTACATTCTGGGCAACGCCAACGCGTGTGATCGTGTCACCCGCGATCCGGAGAACGGC
This sequence comes from Stenotrophomonas mexicanensis, assembly GCF_032911605.1. Classification (NCBI taxonomy): domain Bacteria; kingdom Pseudomonadati; phylum Pseudomonadota; class Gammaproteobacteria; order Lysobacterales; family Lysobacteraceae; genus Stenotrophomonas; species Stenotrophomonas mexicanensis. The sequence continues at coordinate 54,886 of NZ_JAWJTG010000027.1, read as the reverse complement.
TCCCAGGTGACCGACGTCACCCGTACGCTGATCAACGGTGGTTACCAGGAAACCGCTGGTTACGATCTGGGCATCAAGTACCGCCTGCCGGAGTTCTCCTTCGGCAACATCGTCATCGACTGGAAGACCACCTACGTCGATTACCTGGAGTACAAGCGCGACAACGAAGAGCAGACTGCCGTCGAGCAGCACACCGGCTGGGGCACTGGCGACTGGGGTGGCAACTTCCGCGTGCGTTCGAACCTGAACATCGATTGGAGCCTGGGCAACTTCGGTGTCAACTGGGGCATGCGCTACTACTCCGGCCTGAAGGAAGAGTGTTCCTACGACCGCACCGGTGGCGCCGAGTGCAACAACCCGGACTTCTCCTCGGCCTACACCCTGGCCATTCCGGTCCGCAGCACCGGTTCGAACACCTTCCACGACCTGCAGGTGCGTTACAACACTCCCTGGAATGCCACCATCTCGGCAGGTGCCAACAACGTGTTCAACCACGAGGGCCCGGTCATGTACAGCCAGCCGAACTCGAGCTTCTCGTACTACGGTGGCTTCGACATCGGTCGCTTCTACTACATGAAGTACACCCAGCGCTTCTGATCCATCGAAGCGTGACAGCAGAAAGAGGAGGGCGGGCCGCAAGGTCCGCCCTTCTTGTTTGCGCGCTGCACCGACTGAGGAGATCCACGCCATGCGTGGATGAGTCTTCAGGCACAACGGAAAAAGGCAGGCCATCCGGCCTGCCTTTCATACCCAGAGAACTCGCCCGGGACGGCGCCTCAGGCCTCGCTCGGCACCAGTCCCATCAACGCATTGGCATGCTCGCGCCACTGCGGCAGCCTGTTGAGTACACCTGCGCGCTGCAGGTAGTCCTCATCCACCGGATCGCCGTTGACCAGCGCCAGCGCCACATGCACCGCACCGGTCACCCAGAAGCTGCGCGTATTGGCGCGCTGCGGCTGCAGGTGGAAGGCAACCGCTTCGATGATCGGCATCGGCAGGCCCCACAGGCCCAGCAGGTAGGCGCCGGCCTCGGCATGGCCGGGGCGGGTGTCACCGGCCAGCGACGGTTCGCTGCGCTCGTTGCGTACGCCGGGCAGCAGCAGGCCGATGTCGGCCAGCAGGGCGGCGGTCGCGCCCAGTTCGGCACTGGATTCGGGCAGCAGGCGCGCGGCCAGGCGCGAGGCGAGCAGGGCGCGCTGCTGCAGCGAATTGCGTTCGGCGGTGGACAACGTGGGTGCGGAAAACACCTCGCTGGCCAGCACCAGGTCGCGCAGCGTCGACAGGCCCAGGCGGGTCACGGCCGTGCGCAGGTCAGCGATGGTGCGTCCCTGGCTGAAGAACGCCGAGTTCGACAGCTGCAGCACCTTCGCGGCAATGGCCGGGTCGGCCGCCACCAGCTTGGCGACGTCGGCGCTGTCGGCGTCGTCGTCATGCTCCAGCGCCTGGGTCAGGCTCAGGTACAGGTGCGGCGGCGAGGGCAGTTTCTCGATGCGGCCGATGGCATCGCGCAGGCGTGGGCTGTCCAGTACTTCGCGCAGCTCTTCCAGGCTGGTCAGCGCTTCCAGCAGCACTTCCGGTGCCAGTGGCAACGGCAGGAAACGGTGAGCGACACCGATCAGGCGTGCCGGCGGCGGCCGGTTGCCGTGCTGGGCATCGATCAGCGCGATGCGGATGGTTTCCGGGCGCAGGGTCCGGATCTGGCCCAGCAGCGTGGTGGCATTGAGATCCGGCAGCTGCGGGCAGACGATCACCGCATCCACGCCCTGCGTGGCCACCGCAGTCATCGCGGTCTGGCCATCGGTGGCGGTCAGCGGCTGCCAGTCTTCCCCAAGATCGGCAATGAATTCGGTCAGCTCGGCCGGCAGGCTGGCTGCATCCCCAACAAGCAGAATACGCACGACACATTCCCCTGGCTGTCTCGACGATGGATGTCGACAACGTGTGAAGTGACGCAATTTACCTAATACGGCGGCACGTGTGATGTGCCGTCGTCATGAAACGTGACCCGCATCGCTCCGGCGGGGTGCCGCCGGAGCGATCCGGTTCAGGCTCAGGCCTTGCTGTCGAGATGGCGCTGGTGCGCCTCGATCAGGATCTGCTTGGCCTCAGCGGCGCCGCCCCAACCGTCCAGCTTGACCCACTTGCCCTTCTCCAGGTCCTTGTAGTGCTCGAAGAAGTGGCCGATGCGCTCCAGCCAGTGGCTGGACACCTGGGCGATGTCTTCGACGTGGGCATAGCCACTGAAGATCTTCGACACCGGCACGGCCAGGATCTTCTCGTCGCTGCCCGCCTCATCGCTCATCTTCAGCACGCCGACCGGACGGCAGCGCACGACCGAGCCCGGCACCAGCGGCAGCGGCAGCACCACCAGCACGTCGGCCGGATCGCCGTCGCCGCACAGGGTGCTCGGCACGTAGCCGTAGTTGCAGGGGTAGCGCATCGGGGTGGACAGGATACGGTCGACGAAGATCGCGCCGGTTTCCTTGTCCACTTCGTACTTCACCGGCTCCGAGTCCTTCGGGATCTCGATGATGACGTTGATTTCTTCCGGCGGGTTCTTGCCGGGCGAGACGAGTTCCAGACCCATGGTCGTGCTCCAGGTGGGGGATATAGACGGATAGCCCCCCATTTTATGCCTTTGCCGGGCGCTGTGCAGAGGGAGGGGCCGACGGCGCTGCGGGGCGGGGGCCTACCGGGCAGACCGGGATTGGCTGATGGGGGCGGCCGGCATGGGAGCGCAGGCTGGACCAACCTTCCCAAGGAGTCTGCCCATGAACGTGTCTGCCCTGCCGTTTGGCCTGACCTGCATGCTGCTGGTTGCGCCTTTGGCCCAGGCGTCCCCTTATGTCGACCTGATCGACTACCCGCACCAGGAGGCCAACTGGGACCGCTTCTTTGCCCTGGAAGGCCGTTTGCAGCATGGCTTCGATGCCATCTGTGGCGACACCTTCTGCGAGGGCGAATACAGCGATATCCGCGCCCTGCGCCTGCGCTGTTCGGTGGATGCGGTGCGGGGAACCGTGCATGAATGCCTGTGGGCATTCGCCGCCAGCGATCTGGAGGTGTCCCGCAACGATGGCGCGATCGTGGCCCGGCAACCGACCTGGTTGTGCCGCCTGCCGCTGGTGGCGGGAACCCCGGTGGAAGCCTTCCATGCCGCGCTCGCCGCGCGCAATCCACTGCATGACCCGCTGCCGGGGACCTCGCAGAGCGTCTATGACGGGCTGACCGGGTGCATCCATTGATGAGAACGTGACTGATTCTCATTAACGGAGTAGCATGCGCGGCGCCTTCCGTCTGTCGTCCCGGTTCCGCGCATGTCCTCCAATGCCGCCTCCCTCACCGAACTGCTGATCCGCGAGCGGCCTGCGTTGCTGCGCCGGGTGCAACGCATCCTGGGGGGCGACAACGGCGCCGAGGACGTGATCCAGGCGGTGTGGTTCAAGGCACGTGGCGTCGATGACAGCCAGGCCATCGACAACCCGCGCGCCTATCTGTACCGGCTGGCCGCCAACCTGGCCACCGACCATGGCCGCGAATCGACCCGGCGCAACCGTCTGCTGGCCGACCACTACCTGTGGGGGCCGGACGAGGTGATCTCGACCGAAGAGCAGGCGATGGCACAGGACGAGCTGCAGCGGGTGCTTGACGCGGCGGGGCACCTGCCGGAGCCGACCCGCACCATCTTCCGGCTCAACCGCCTGCAGGGCCTGACCCAGGCCGAGATCGCACGCCGTCTGGGTGTGTCGGTGACTACCGTCGAGAACCATGTGCGCACCGCGCTGCAACGCCTGGCCTGGGCGCGCAGCGGCCGATGATCGCCCCGGCTTGGGGCTGGCCCTCGCTGAAACGTCTTGATCACTGGACCGTGGATGCGGTCTAGTTCCTCCGCCCGCGCTTGAATGCGCCTGTCCGCCAGCCGATGAGCCCGCCGAACACGCTGCCCGCCGCCAATGACGATGCCCTGGCCGAACAGGCCCGGGGCTGGATCGCGTGGCTGGCCTCGGGTGACATCGGCGAGGGGCGCATGCACGAGTTCGAGCACTGGCTGGAACAACCGGGGCACCGCCGCGCCTTCGAGTACGAGCGCGCGCTGTGGCGCGGTGTCGGACCACGCTCGCAGGCCCGGCCGGCCGAACGCCGGCGCCCGCGGCGGCTGCGCTGGGCAATGGCCGCTGCAGCTGCGCTGGCGATGCTGGTGGCATGGCCGGAGGCCTGGTTGCGGCTGCAGGCCGACCATCGCAGTACGCATGTCGTGCAGAACGTGCAACTGCCCGATGGCAGTCGTGCCGTGCTGGATGCGGACAGCGCGATCGCCGTGCGGTTTGATGCCGATGCACGCCGGATCGAGCTGTTGCGCGGGCGCGCCTGGTTCGAGGTCAGCCCGGATGCCCAGCGGCGTTTCAGCGTGCTCGCGGGCAATGGCGTGGTCGAGGACATCTCGACCGCGTTCTCCGTCGCACGCGACAACGATCAGGTGGAAACCCAGGTCGGACAGGGCAGGGTGCGCGTGGCCAGCCCGGCCGACGGTGGCTGGACCTACCTGCAGGTGGGACAGCGCGCGGCCTATGGCGAGCGCAGTGGCGTGACGCGTCTGCAGGATGTGGCGGCCGACAGTGTGGGCGCGTGGCGGCAGGGTGAACTGCTGCTGGAGCAGGCCAGCGTCGCCGAGGCCGTGCAATGGGTCGGGCGCTATCGCGCTGGCCCGACCTTCGTGCGTGGCGATCTGTCGCAGCTGCCGGCCGTCAGTGCAGCGTTGCGCATTGATCGCCCGGAGCAGGCGCTGGACGCGTTGGCGGCAACAGCAGGTCTTCGGGTTACTCGTCTTCCATTCGGCGTCGCCATCGTGCAGTAGATCCACGCCATGCGTGGATGACCGTCCCTGTGCCGACCAACGGTCGGCACCCACCGCGGCAACCAGCCGACCCACGGTCGGCACCTGCCGCGGCCGCAAATCGCTCTTGGGGTTGCCACGCTTTCATCCGTCTTACTCCGCGAACGTACCCGCCGCCGCCAGTACGTCGCCGTGTCCGCCCGTGTTGCGGATGTCGCCGCGCCCGCGGCACCGATTACCTGACAGGTTCCCCCATGTTCGATCTCCATCGTCCGGGCCGCATGCCGCGCCCGTCCCGCCTGTGCATCGCCCTGCTGGCGGCCGGCCTGGCCAGCGCCGCGCCCTCCGTACTCGCGCAGGATGCCAGCGGTGACCACGCTGCCGTGCAGCGCTTCGATATCCCCGCGCAGCCACTGGACGAGGCGCTGCGCAGCTACATGCGCCAGTCCGGCGTGCAGGTCGTGTACCCGGCCACCCTGGCCCGGGGTGTGACCTCGCGTGCGGTCAGCGGCAGCCTGTCGGCCAGCGAGGCTTTGCAGCACCTGCTGCAGGGCAGTGGCCTGGCGGTGCGCCGGGTCAGTGCCGATGCGGTGACCCTGGAAGCGGCAGCGTCGGCGCAGGCCGACAGCGGTGTGATCGTCACCGATACGCTGAGCGTGGCCGGCGACCGTATCGACAGCGGCGCAACCAGCGACGAGGCGCGCCTGCTCGACGGCTATCGCAGCGTCGGCTCCACCACCACGCTCAACCGCACGCACCTGGAGCGATTCCGCGGTACGTCCAACGGCGACATCGTCAAGGGCGTGGCTGGCGTCACCGCCGGTGATCCGCGCGTGGGCAACGGCTTCGACGTCAACATCCGTGGCATCCAGGGCCAGGGCCGCGTGCCGGTGATCATCGACGGTGGCCAGTCCAGCATGGATACCTACCGTGGTTATGCCGGCCAGTCGCAGCGCACCTACCTCGACCCGGACCTGATCTCCAGCCTGACCATCACCAAGGGCCCGAGCCTGCAGGCCAACGCCTCCGGTGGCATCGGCGGCGTGGTCGAGATGGAGACGCTGAAGATCGGTGACGTGCTGCGCGAAGGCCGGGACTTCGGCGTGCGCGTGCGTGGCGGCCTGGCCAACAACAGCGCCAATAACCTGCCGTCCTACAGCGCCGCGCCGCGTACCGACCGCAGCGCCACCGGCAGCCAGTTCTTCAACGTGGCCGCTGCGGGACACTGGGATCGCTTCGATCTGGTTGCCGCCTACGCCTACCGCGACAACGGCAACTACTTCTCCGGCAAGCATGGCTACGATGACTTCCCGCAGACCCGGCGCACGCTGGCGCCGCTGAACCCGCCGCGTACCGAGGTGTTCAATACCTCGGCGCGCTCGAAGTCGGCGCTGCTCAAGGGCACCTGGCGCATCGACGATGCACAGACCCTGGAAGCGGGCTACCGCCGCTACGAGGGCACCGCCGGCGAGATCATGGCCTCGCAGATCATCCGTGTGGATCGTGACCGCATTCCGCAATGGGACCCGGGCCACGTCGACATGGACAGCTATACCCTGCGCTATCGCTTCAACCCGGACAGCGAGCTGGTCGACCTGCGCGTCAACGCCACGTACACCGACACCGACAGCGTGATGTACAACAGCCTGACCGGCATCACCCCCTGGTACTTCGATCGCCGCACCGAGTGGTACGACGCGCCCAGCTTCAGTGGCGACCCCGGTTACAAGGATGCCTACCGCAATCCGCTGCGGCAGAAGCGCTTCGGCCTGGATGCCAGCAACACCTCGAAGTTCGATACACACGCCGGTGCATTCACCCTCGACTACGGCCTGTCCTACAGCGATGAGGACATTGCACCTGGCAGCTCGGGGCCGGTCATGCACGATGACCTGATCAACAACCGCTTCCTGCGCAACGCCGAGCGCAAGGAATACAGTGCCGTGGCCTCGCTGAAGTGGCAGCCCGATGAGCATTGGGAACTGCTGGCCGGCGGCCGCTGGAACCGCGTGGATGTGCATGACCGCAACCGCCTGGCCACGCCCGATGCCTACGAGGTGCAGGGCCAGTACCGCTACACCGAGCTGCTCAATGGCAACCCGGCGCTGCCGTCGTGGCGGGCCAAGCGCATCGCGCTGCTGAACTGGTATCCGGATGCCAACGGCAACTTCACCCAGGAATCGCTGCTGGCTTCACCGTACAAGAAGGGCACGGTGGGTGACATCGGTGGCTGGAACTTCTACGACGCCGGCAAGGCGCAGGACCTGGAGGTGCCGGTCAGCTGGAGCTGGTCGCAGCCGATCCGTCGCCGTGACACCGCGTTCTCGCCGACCGCCAGCGTGGCCTACCGCTTCAGCGAAGACACCATGGTCTACGTGAAGTACGCCGAAGGCACCAAGCTGCCGAGCCTGTTCGAGACCACGCTGGGCCTGTTCACCGCCGCCAAACCGGTGGGTGAGCTGAAGCCGGAGCGCGCGCGCAGCTGGGAAATCGGCGCCAGTACCATCCGCTACGACCTGTTCACTGCCGGCGACCGCCTGGCGCTGAAGCTGGCGTATTTCGATACCCGCATCGACGACCTGATCACCCGTGACTACCGCACGCTCTCGGCCGGCCTGATCCGCAACGTCGACCAGTTCAAGGTCTCGGGCATGGAGTTCCAGTCCAGCTATGACAGCGGCAAGGTATTTGCCGATCTGTCCGCGCACTATTACTTCAAGGCCAAGACCTGCGCACCGGACATCGCAGCCGAGCGCCGTGCCTATGGTGCACAGCGCAGGAACGATGAACTGGCCAACACGCCGAACTGTGTGGACGGCGGCTTCGAGGGCTCGTACACCAATACCCAGAACCCGCCGCGCTACATGGTCAACCTGACCCTGGGCTCGCGCCTGTTCGACGAGCGCCTGACCTTCGGTACCCGCGTGGTCCACAACGCCGGCCCGATCAGCAAGCTGGACAAGGACTGGAACGTGGGCCTGTCGGCGATCCAGCAGCTGTACCGGCCGACCACCCTGGTGGATCTGTTCGCCAGCTGGAGCTTCAACGACCAGCTGTCGGTGGAAGCCGGCGTGGACAACCTGACCGACCGCTACTACCTGGACCCGCTTGCCCTGGGCGTGATGCCGGCCCCGGGCCGTACCGCGCGGCTGGCGTTGACCTGGAAGTACTGATCGTCGGGGTCGGATCCCTTTCCTGCGGAAAGGGCTCTGACTCCAGCGGGAGACAACGGTAGCGCCGGGCCATGCCCGGCGCCTTCCTCCAGCCAGTTACAGCCCGGTCGCCGCCTTAACGGCATCTTCGTGCAGCGACTCGTTCAGCTCATCCACCACCGTGGTCCATGCCGCATCGGCCTGCAGCGACTCGGACAGGAACTGGCGCTGGGCATCGTTCCAGTACGGTGCTTCGACCACTTCCACATCGGTGGCCAGCTGGTGTTCGCGGATGAAGCGGGCGATGCCTTCGGCGCTGGCGTCCAGGCCCAGCTGCAGGAACAGGTTGGTCATGCGCGGTTCGGTGGTGATCATCGTCGGTTCCTGCGGGAAGAAGGGATACGCCATTATCGGTGTACATGGCCTTGGGGAAAGCCCCATGGCGAACGTCTACAGCAGGACGACCCCCTTGGCATCCCCCATGAACGCACACATCGCCCCTGAAGACAGCCGCAGCCTGCGGCTCAAGGCCGCCACCCGCGACAGCCATGGCGCGCTGGACAAGCGCATCATGGCCGGCGACATCTTCGCCGACCGCGGCAACTTCGCCCGCTTCCTGCGCGTGCAGTACCGCTTCCACCGCAGCATCGATGCGCTGTATGCCAACCCTGCGCTGGACGCACTGCTGCCCGACCTGGGCGAACGCCGCCGCCTGACCCAGGTGGCGCGCGACCTGCAGGATCTGGAGCAGACCCTGCCGGGGGCCGACATCGCGGCGTTGCCGTCCGATCTGGAGCTACCCGCCGCATTGGGGTGGCTGTATGTGGCCGAAGGCTCCAACCTGGGCGGCACCATTCTGTACAAGATGGCTGCCAAGCTCGGCCTGGACCGCGACTTCGGCGCCCGCCACCTGGCCGCACACCCGGATGGCGCGGCGCGCCACTGGCGTGAATTCACTGCTGCGCTGGATGCGGTGCCGCTGAGCGCCGAGCAGGAGCAGCAGGTGATCGATGCGGCCGATGCTGCGTTCCGCAGCGTGCACGGTCACGTTGAAGCGGAATTCGCCTGATGCACGCCTCCCGCCTATCGGCGCAACGCTGATGCGCTGGCTCTGGTTCGCGCTGGGCTGGGTGATGGTCGGCCTCGGGGTGATCGGCGCGCTGCTGCCGGTGATGCCGACCACCATCTTCCTGATCCTGGCCGTGGGCTGCTTCGCGCGCAGTTCGCCGAAGTTCGAGCAACGCCTGCTGGCGCACCCGCGCTACGGCCCGTCACTGCGGCTGTGGCGCGAGCAGGGCGCGGTGTCGCGCAAGGGCAAGGCGTTTGCCAGTGCGGGCATGGCGGTGGGCTTCGCGCTGTTCTGCTGGGGCGCACATCCGTCCTGGCGGCTGCTGCTGGGCGTGGGCCTGTTCTTCGCGATCAGCGCCGGCTACGTGCTCAGTCGGCCCGCACCGCGGCTGGAACCCAACCCGGTCGTGGAAGTGGACGACGCCAATGATCCGCGCACGACACGCCGCCGTGCAGCGACCCCTGATGCTGATGGAAAACGAGACGATGCTGCCTGCTGACCTGGCCCCCGTGGCTGCCCCTGCACTGACGCCCTGGGGCATGTATCTGGCCGCCGATGTGGTGGTGAAGACCGTGATGATCGCGCTCGCGCTGGCGTCGCTGGCCACCTGGACCGTGCTGCTGGCCAAAGGCTGGGAACTGGCCCGCCAGGCACGGCAGCTGCGCGCAGCGCGTGCGCTGCTGCTGCAGGTGCCGAGCCTGCCCGGCGAGAGCGCCGACGCCAGTGTGCAGCAGGGCATCGCACTCGCCATGTTGGACGCAGCGCGCACCGAACTGCGCCTGTCGCAGGAACTGGATGGTCGCGACGGCATCAAGGAGCGCGTGGCCTCGCGCCTGGACCGCATTGAACTGGAAACCGCGCGCGTGCAGCGACGTGGCATCGGCGTGCTCGCCAGCATCGGCGCGGTGGCGCCGTTCGTCGGCCTGTTCGGCACGGTGTGGGGCATCATGAACAGTTTCATCGGCATCGCCCAGAGCAACACCACCAACCTGGCGGTGGTTGCGCCCGGCATCGCCGAGGCTCTGCTGGCGACCGCGCTGGGTCTGGTCGCAGCGATTCCCGCCGTGCTGGTCTACAACCACTTCAGCCGTGTGCTGGCCGGCCTGCGGGGTCTGCTCGGCGATCTGTCCGCGGCTGTGCAGCAACTGGTCTCGCGCGATCTCGATCGTGCCGTTCCGCGTACCGCAGCGGCGCCGCTGCGTGCGGTGCACTGAGGCGCGTCGATGGCGATCAGGACCGCGTCCGACCGCGACGATGTGCCGGAAGAAGCACACGAGATCAATGTCACGCCCTTCATCGACGTGATGCTGGTGCTGCTGATCATCTTCATGGTGGCCGCACCGCTGGCCACCGTGTCGGTGCCGGTGCAGCTGCCGGCCAGCAATGCCAGTGCCACGCCGCCGGAACAGGCACCGGTGTACGTGACCGTGCAGGCCGATCTGTCGCTGCGCGTTGGTGAACAGACCGTGGCACGCGACAGCCTGGCGGCTGCATTGCAGGCGGCCACTCACAGTGACACCACGCAGCGCATCTTCCTGCGTGCCGATACCCGTGTGCCCTATGGCGAACTGATGGCCACGCTGGATGCGCTGCGCGCGGCCGGCTACCTGAAGGTGGCGCTGGTCGGCCTGGAGCAGGGCGCACGATGAGTGGACTGCGGCGCTGGGTGACCAGCCTGGCGATCGTGCTGCTGGTGCATGCGCTGTTGATCGGCGCGGCCTGCTGGTGGGCGGCCCGTGCGCCAGCACTGGCTGCAACGGCGCCGCCCGCGGCACTGATGCTGGAACTGGCGCCGATGGCGCAGGCGCCGCCGGTGCCGCCGCGCGAGGTCGCCACCGGGCCGCTGCAGCAGCAACAGCAGCGGCAGGCGCCGAAGCCGGCCCTGCGCGAGCAACCCAAGGCGCCGGTGCAGCCGCAGGGTGAGCTGCCGCCGCCGCGTACACCGGAGCCGACGCCGTCGCCGGACACCGCTGACGCCAATGTCGCGCAGACCAGCGCACCGCCGCAGGTGGCGGCTGACGCGGCCACACGCTACACCGCACCGCAGACCACGGCCGGCGAACGCAGTCGTGCCGAGGCGACCTGGGAAGGACGCCTGCTCGGGCACCTGCAGAAACACCGCCGCTATCCGCGCCAGGCCGAGCGGCTGCGCCAGCAGGGTGTGGTCTACGTGCGCTTTGCGGTGGCCCGCGATGGCACGGTTTCCAGCCTGAAGCTGGGCCGCAGCAGTGGCTTCGAACTGCTCGACCAGGAGACACTGGACACCGTGCGGCGCGCCAGCCCGGTGCCGGTGCCGCCGGCCGAAGTGGCCGGCGACCCGGTGCAAGTGATGGTGCCGGTGTCGTTCTTCCTGCGCGGGCGGTGACCTCGTAGCGTCGAGCTTGCTCGACTGCTCTTGCGGTGTGGGCCAGAAGCAGTCGAGCAAGCTCGACTCTACGGGTTTGCGCATGGTGTGGATCTACAGCAGCGGCACCAGCAGCAGCGCCACGATGTTGATGATCTTGATCAGCGGATTGATCGCCGGACCGGCGGTGTCCTTGTAGGGATCGCCGACGGTATCGCCGGTTACCGCCGCCTTGTGCGCTTCGCTGCCCTTGCCGCCGAAGTGGCCGTCCTCGATGTACTTCTTGGCGTTGTCCCAGGCACCGCCGCCGGTGGTCATCGAGATGGCCACGAACAGGCCGGTCACGATCGTGCCGATCAGCAGGCCGCCCAGTGCGCGTGGCCCCAGCAGCAGGGCGACCACCACCGGCACCGCCACCGGCAGCAGTGAGGGCACGATCATTTCGCGGATCGCCGAGCGGGTCAGCATGTCCACCGCCTTGTCGTACTGCGGCTTGCCGGTGCCCTGCATGATGCCGGGGATCTCACGGAACTGGCGGCGCACTTCCTCCACCACCGCACCGGCGGCGCGGCCGACCGCTTCCATCGCCATCGCACCGAACAGGTAGGGAATCAGGCCGCCGATCAGCAGTCCGATGATCACCGTGTGGTCGCTGAGGTCGAAGCGGAATTCCTGCCCCGGATGTGCTGCCTGCAGGTTATGGGTGTAGTCGGCGAACAGCACCAGTGCCGCCAGTGCCGCAGAGCCGATCGCATAACCCTTGGTCACTGCCTTGGTGGTGTTGCCCACCGCATCCAGCGGATCGGTGATGTCGCGGATCTCCGAGGGTAGCTCGGCCATCTCGGCGATGCCACCGGCGTTGTCGGTGATCGGTCCATAAGCATCGAGGGCGACGATCATGCCGGCCATCGACAGCATCGCGGTGGCGGCGATGGCGATGCCGTACAGGCCAGCCAGCGCGAACGCGCCCCAGATTGCCGCACACACCGCCACCACCGGTAGCGCGGTGGACTTCATCGAAATGCCAAGGCCGGCGATGATGTTGGTGCCATGCCCAGTGGTCGAGGCCTGTGCCACGTGCTGCACCGGCTTGTACTGGGTGCCGGTGTAGTACTCGGTGATCCACACGATCAGGCCGGTCAGCACCAGCCCGATCAATGCGCAGCCATACAGCGCCATCGGCCCATGCACGTTGTCACTCATCAACCCGGTGGTGATCGGGTAGAACGCAATCGCGGCCAGCACGCCGGAGACGATCACACCCTTGTACAGCGCGCCCATGATCGAACCGCCCGGCTTCACCTTGACGAACAGCGCGCCGATGATCGAGGCGATGATCGACACGCCGCCCAGCACTAGCGGATACAGCACCGCATTGGCGCCTGCCTCGGCCAGCATCAGGCTGCCCAGCAGCATGGTGGCGATCACGGTCACCGCGTAGGTCTCGAACAGGTCGGCGGCCATGCCGGCGCAGTCGCCGACGTTGTCACCGACGTTGTCGGCGATCACCGCCGGGTTGCGCGGGTCATCCTCGGGAATCCCGGCTTCCACCTTGCCGACCAGGTCGGCACCGACGTCCGCGCCCTTGGTGAAGATGCCGCCGCCCAGGCGCGCGAAGATCGAGATCAGCGACGAGCCGAACGCCAGCCCGACCAGTGCATGCAGCGCCTGGTCCATCTGCAGGCCCATCCGCAGCAGCAGCGCGTAATAGCCGGCCACGCCTAGCAGGCCCAGCCCTACCACCAGCATGCCGGTGATCGCGCCGCCGCGGAAGGCGACATCCATCGCCGCGCTGATGCCGTGGCGTGCAGCTTCGGCAGTGCGTACGTTGGCGCGTACCGACACGTTCATGCCGATGTAGCCGGCCGCGCCGGACAGCACCGCACCGATGGCGAAGCCGATCGCGGTGTACCAGCTGAGGAAGATGCCGACCAGCACGAACAGCACCACGCCGGCGACGCCGATGGTCAGGTACTGGCGGTTGAGGTAGGCACGCGCACCTTCCTGGATCGCGGTGGCGATCGCGATCATGCGTTCATTGCCGGTGGGTTGGCGCAGGATCCAGCGCGCCGAGACGATTCCGAACAGGATCGCGAGAATGGCGCAGCCCAGCGCCAGTGACAGCCCGTGACGTTCCAGCATTAGACCCCTCCGCAGAATGGATGTAGGCATCCAGTGGCGATGAACGGCACCACGAGGGGGACGACGGGCTGCAGCCTGGAACCAACCCGTACCGACCTTGGTGGTCGTCCGACGTATGGCGGTGTTCAGCATTCCCTGGTGCCCGCAGTATGCGTGCCGCGCACTGTAGAGTCGAGCCGTGCTCGACTGGTTTTTACGAGCCCCGCCGCATGCCGCCAGTCCATGGGCATGATTCGAAAGCCGCAGGCCTTTGCACCCCGTTAAGCCAGCCTCTGCAAGCCTGCGCTCAGTCCCGTAGGAGATTCCCCATGCGCCTGTCCCTGTTGATGCTTGCCGCCCTGGTCCCGGCCGTACCGGCACTCGCCGCGGAAGCCCCGGAGCTGCAGCGTGCCGTGGGTGCACCCCAGGCCGTGGGCGCGGTGCATACCCTGCGGCAGATTCCCGAGGCCTGCGCGCGCCTGGAAGGTGCCTTCACCGGTCAGGCGGCCGAGCCGTATCGCTTCGCGCCGGTGCGGACCAGCGAGCAGTGTCAGCCGCGCGCGCGCTTCGTCGACTATGCCAAGGCGCAGCCAAGCGCCGACAAGGGCTGGAAGCTCAATGATGTGATCCGCGTGCCCAGCGCCGCCTGCCCGGCACAGCAGGCCGTGGTGCGCGTGTGGCGCCTGCCGTCGAGCAACAAGGTCGAGCTGGACGGGCAGGGCCAGTCGCGCATCTATCTGGAAGAGGCCAAGAAGCAGGCCGCCGCCGGCCAGATTCCGCAGGTGACGATGTTCGCCGCGCAGCTGCAGATGGAAGGCAAGGCCTGCAATTGAAATTGCGTGGGCGATGTACCCGCGCGGTCATCCACGGGGAGTGCCGGCCGCTGGCCGGCAACCCTGCAATCATCACTCCGCCAGCGTCGCCCCGCGCGCCACCAGCAGCTCTCGCAGGGCCCTGCGATGGCAATGCGCTTCATCCTCGCAGTAGCACCCCACGCTGATGTCGCTGTGCTGTGACATCGCGGCCAGCAGGTCCAGCGCGTGGGCCGCGTCCGGCGCCTTCATCTCGGCCTTGTAGTGGCGGAAGAACGCATTCCAGTCGGCCGCGGTTTTCGCTTCGTGCGCCCGCTTTACCAGTTCCGCGCTGGGTGACAGGGTCGGGAACCAGACGTCGTACCAGTCCTGTTCCGCGAACTCACTGCGCGGCACGCCGCGCGGCGGCCGCCGCACGGTACCGATACGCAGGCCCTCGCCGGGAGCGCGCGGCGTACCCAGTCGAACAACTCGCAGTGCCAAGGTGTGCCTCCACAAAAAAGGGGACGGAGGGGATTAAGTCGTATCCGACCCACTGCTGACGCTGTAGGAGATGACGGAGGGGCAGATGCGACTTAATCCCCTCCGTCCCCTTTTTCGGCTCAGCCCTCGAAGGCCGGCAGCTTCTGCTTCACGGCCACGTTCTTCAGCGTCACGTACTTCGGCAGGCCGTCGGTGCCGTACGGCAGCGGTGCTTCGCCCTTGATCAGCGGCGACAGGTAGGCGCGTGCCTTGGCGGTGATGCCGAAGCCGTCGCGGCGGATGAAGCCGGCGGGCATCTTCTTTTCATGATTGGCGATCTTCGACAGCGGCGCCGCTTCGATCTTCCAGCGATAGGGCGCATCGGTGCTGCGCACGATCACCGGCATCACGCCGTTCTGGCCCTTCAGTGCCAGCTGCACGGCGGCCTTGCCGACCGCCTGCGCCTGCTCCCAGTCGGTCTTGCTGGCCAGGTGGCGGGCCGAGCGCTGCAGGTAATCGGGCAGCGCCCAGTGCACCTTCAGGCCCAGCTGGTCCTTGACCCGGCCGGCCAGGTGCGCGGCCACGCCGCCCAGCTGCGAGTGACCGAACGAGTCCTTGCCGCCACCGGCGTCGGCGACGAAGCGGCCATCGGCGGTGGCGATGCCTTCCGACGCCACCACCACGCAGTAGCCGACGCGCTCGACCACCGCCTTGACCTTGGCCAGGAACGCCGCTTCGTCATAGGCGCGTTCGGGCAGCAGGATGATGTGCGGGGCCTCGTCATCGCCATTGCCGGCCAGGCCGGCGGCCGCAGCCAGCCAGCCGGCGTGGCGGCCCATGGCCTCGTAGATGAAGACACGGGTGGAGGTCTCGGCCATTGCCGCCACGTCCAGCGCCGCCTCGCGCACCGACACGGCGGTGTATTTGGCCGCCGAGCCGAAGCCCGGACAGGTATCGGTCACCGCCAGATCGTTGTCGATGGTCTTGGGCACGCCGATGCAGGTCAGGTCGTAGCCGGAGGCCTTGGCCAGCTGCGAGACCTTCAGCGCGGTGTCGGCCGAGTCGTTGCCGCCGTTGTAGAGGAACCAGCGCACGTCGTGCGCGCGCAGCACTTCCAGCAGGCGGTCGTAGCGGGCACGGTCGGCGTCCAGCGATTTCAGCTTGACCCGGCACGAACCGAAGGCGCCGCCCGGGGTGTGGGCGAGGGCGCGGATGGCCGCAGCACTCTCCTTGCTGGTGTCGATCAGTTCCTCGCGCAGCGCGCCGAGGATGCCGTTGCGGGCGGCCAGGACCTTGATGCCCTTGGCCCGGGCCTGTTCGATCACCGCCGCCGCTGTGGCGTTGATGACCGCGGTGACACCGCCTGACTGGGCGTAGAGGAGAGTACCGTTGCGCATGCTTCTACCTGCTCGGGGGAGGGGACATTGCAGGGACATTACCCGGATGCGGTAAAGTGGCGCTATTGCGGTGCAGCGATACCGGTCCGTCCGGGACGCGAACCTTCTTTGTTTTCAACACGTTGGAGTCAGGTCAATGCGATTGGTTCTGTTGGGACCGCCCGGTTCGGGCAAGGGGACACAGGCGACGCGCCTGAAGGAAAAGCTGGGGATCGCCCACATTTCGACCGGTGACATGCTGCGCGCGGAAATCGCCGCGGGCACGGAGCTGGGCAAGCAGGCCAAGACGGTGATGGATGCCGGCAACCTGGTGTCGGACGACATCCTGCTGGGCATGCTGGAGTCGCGCCTGACCCAGGCCGATGTCGCCAAGGGCTTCATCCTCGATGGCTACCCGCGCAATGTGGCCCAGGCCAATGCGATGGACGGCCTGCTGGCCAAGATTGGCCAGCCGCTGGATGCCGTGGTGCAGCTGGACGTGGCCACCGAGCTGCTGGTCGAGCGCATCGCCGGTCGTGCCAAGGAACAGGGTCGCGCCGATGACACGCCGGAAGCGGTGCGCCAGCGCCTGCAGGTCTACAACGACCAGACCGCCCCGGTGGTCGACTTCTACGCCGGCCGTGGCACCCTGGCCCGCGTCGACGGCGTCGGTGAGCTGGACGAGATCGAAGCCCGCATCCTGGCGGCGATCAAGGGTTGATCCTGCAGGGCCGGTGCACTGCCGGTCCTTCGGGCGCAAAAAGCACAGGCCTGGTCCGCGAGGACCAGGCCTGTGTCGTTTGATAGGCGCCAGCAGAGGGCTTGCTCAGGGCCCCGCAGCATGAGCTCCCTTGGGGATGGCCTCTTGGGGAGTAGGACCGGTTCGGGTACTGCGGCTGGCAGTTCGAATTGTGTCCGGGTTCACAGAACATCGCTATCGGGATTTCCCTGACAGATGATTGGAGTTTTCTCACATCCTGTGTAGGACTTGTCTTACCCCGGATCGGACATTGGCCCTATACAGCCGTCATCGGTCACAATCCTCGGTCATGAGCAGCGTACATATCCTTGCAATCGCCGGCACCTTCATGGGCGGCGTGGCCGCCCTGGCGCGGGAACTGGGCCATACGGTCAGCGGCAGCGACCAGGCCATCTATCCGCCGATGTCGACCCAGCTCGAACAGCTGGGCATCACCCTGGACCAGGGTTACCGCGCCGACAGCGTGCCGGCCGGCACCAACGAGGTGGTGATCGGCAACGCGCTCTCTCGCGGCAACCCGGCCGTGGAGGCCGTGCTCGACGCCGGCCAGCGCTACATCTCCGGCGCCCAGTGGCTGTCCGAACAGGTGCTGCCGGGCCGCGACACCCTGGCCGTGGCCGGTACCCACGGCAAGACCACCACCACCACCATCCTCACCTGGCTGCTGGAAAGCGCCGGTCGTTCACCCGGTTTCCTGATCGGCGGCGTAGCCGAGGATTTCGGCGTCTCGGCCCGCTTGGGCCAGGGCCGCGAGTTCGTGGTCGAGGCCGACGAGTACGACACCGCCTTCTTCGACAAGCGCAGCAAGTTCGTGCACTACCGGCCGCTGGTGGCCATCCTCAACAACCTCGAATACGACCACGCCGATATCTTCCCGGACGTGGCCGCGATCCAGCGCCAGTTCCATCACCTGGTGCGGACGGTACCGGCGCGTGGCCGCCTGATCGTCAACGGCGAGGATCAGCACCTGGCCGAAGTGCTGGCGATGGGCTGCTGGACCCCGGTCGAGCGTTTCGGATTCGATCCGTCGCTGGAATGGCATGCCGAACTGCTGGCCGCCGATGGTAGTGCGTTCCGCGTGCACCATCGCGGGCAGGCGCTGGGCGATGTGCAGTGGTCGCTGCTGGGCCGCCACAACGTGCTCAACGGCCTGGCCGCGCTGGCCGCCGCGCATGCAGTGGGCGTGGCGCCGGCCGAGGTGATTCCGGCGCTGGCGCGCTTCCGCAGCGTCAAGCGCCGCATGGAAGTGATCGGCCAGCATGACGGCATCACCATTTACGACGACTTCGCCCATCACCCGACCGCGATCGCCACCACATTGGAAGGCCTGCGTGCCAAGGTGGGTGATGCGCGCATCGTGGTCGCGATGGAGCCGCGCAGCAATTCGATGCGACTGGGCGCACACGCGCAGGCGCTGGCTCCGTCGCTGGCGCTGGCCGATGAAGTGGTGTTCCTGCATCGCCCGGAACTGGCCTGGGATGCCGCTGCGGTGATCGCCGCGGTGCGTGGCGAAGCCCACGCGGTGCCGGATACCGATGCATTGCTGGCGCAGCTGCAGTCCAGCGCGCGCAGCGGCGACCACGTGGTGTTCATGTCCAATGGTGGCTTCGACGGCGCTCCGCGCCGCTTCCTCGCCGCCCTGCAGGCCCGATGAGCGTCGACAACCCGCTGCCGCTGTTTCCGCTGCACACCACGCTGGTACCGGGTGCGGCGGTGGGCCTGCGTGTATTCGAGCGGCGCTATCTGGACCTGGTCCGCGACAGCGGCCGCAGTGGTGAGGGGTTTGGTGTCTGCCTGATCCTCGATGGCGAGGAAGTTGGCGCACCAGCGACACCGGCGGCCTATGGCGTGCAGGTACGCATCGAAGACTTCGATGTCGGCGCAGATGGCGTGCTGCAGCTGCGCCTGCGCGGTACCCGCCGCTTCCATGTGGAGCGTACCCGCGTGCGTGACAACGGCCTGGTGGTAGCCGACGTGCGTTGGTGCGATGAAGACCCGGACGATGAGCTACGGCCGCAGCATGCGCTGCTGGCCACGGTGCTGGGGCACATCATCGAACAGGCCGGCGAGGCCTATGCGCCGGCCAACCCGGCGTTGCTGGACCAGGCCAGCTGGGTCGGCTGGCGGCTGGCCGAACTGCTGCCGCTGAGCGAGCAGCAGCGCCTGCAGCTGCTGCAGATGGATGACCCGCACCAGCGATTGCAGCAGTTGCTGGGCTGGATGCCGTAACCGATAACCGCCAACCAAGGTTGGCGACTACCAGGGCGCAGCGGAACCGGGAAACGCCAACCAGGGTTGGCGACTACCAGGGCGCAGCGGAACCGGGAAACGCCAACCAGGGTTGGCGACGGACAGAGCGCGCCGGAACCAGTAGTTGCCAACCTTGGTTGGCAGCCTTCACCCGAAGCGCCAACCAAGGTTGGCGACTACCAGAGAAGCACCGGCTCGATCACGGCATGGTCTTCAACCGCAACACCGGCAGCCCGGTTTCGCTGTGCACATCCTCCCGCTGCGGCAGGTCCTGCACGGCGTCCTTCACCGCGTTCAACGCCGGGTCGACCCCCCGCAGCGGGTGCCACATGCCGATCCATTCGAAGTGGCGCTCGTAACGCAGGGTCTGTGCACTGCCCAGCCACAGCGGCGTGTTGCCCGGCTGCAGCTGCGCGGGTGCCGGCCACAAGCGCAGCACATAGCGCTCATCCGGCTTCGCGCCCTGGCGCACCATCAGCAAGGCTTCCACGCGGGTGTCCAGCGTTGCCGGCAACACCGGCAGCTCGTCGGCACCGGTGTTCTTGTCCAGCATCAGCAGCGCCTGCTGCCAGCCGGCCTGCTCCTGCCGCTTCCAGCCGCGGGCTTCCAGCTGCGCCTGCAGCGGCGCCAGCGGGCCCGCCACCTGCACGTCCAGCGGCCAGCGCTGGTCGTCGTCGAATTCGTTGCGGCGCGCCGGCAGCGTGGCCCAGTCGTGCTGCCACCAGGCTTGCGCATCCATCGCCTGCGGTGCCGGCAGGGTCGGCTCGAACCGCTCCAGCTTCACCGGAATGTGGCGCGGCGCGTACCACATCGCCGCCACGGCGAAGACGCCGTAGAACAGCCAGGCCACCGGCTTCACCCAGAACGAGCGGTTGAAGCGGCGGCGGTAGGCGATGCCCAGCACCAGCAGCCAGAACGTGCCGAACAGCATGCCGCCGATCACATCGCTCAGCCAATGCGCACCCAGGTACAGGCGCGAGAAGCCGATCAGGCTGACCACGATGCCCGACACCAGGTACGGCCAGACGCGGGTGCGACCCGGCATCTCGCGGGCGATCAGCACCGCGAAGAAACCGAAGGTGATGGTGGCCATGGTCACCGATACCGACGGGAAGCCAAAGCCGCTGCTGGCATCGACCGGGCGCACCACATCCACGGTGGCGCCGAGCAGCATGGTCAGGGCCAGGCCGAAGGCAAGCGCGGCCAGCCAGTGCGCGGCGGCCATCCAGCGCCGGCGCCAGATCAGGTAGCCCATCGCCGCCGCGGTGGCCGGCAGCAGTACCTGCCAGGCGCCCAGCGATGCCAGTGCGGCCATCGGGTAGTCGGCCAGCGGGTTGCGCAGCGCCAGCATGGCCTGGTGCACCAGCAGGTCGATCGCCAGCGGCTCGCCGTGTGCGACCACCACGGTCAGCAACGCGAACCAGCCCCAGCCCAGTACCAGCAGCATCAACGCCAGCATCGCCAGCGGCACCGATTCGCGGCGCTTGGGATCAAGCACGCCAACGGTGTAGCGGCCCAGCGTCGGGTGACGGTTGGACCAGTCCAGCAGCCGCGCCAGCCAGTTGTCCATGCGCGCGGCCGACCAGCGATAGCCGTACAGCACGATGGCCCAGACCAGGCCGAGGATCACCGCCAGCAGGCCGACCACCACCACCAGACGCCCGGCCACCGCCGCGACTGCGTCGTAAGCTTCGCCAAGAATCCAGCCCGGCGCCAGGAACAGCACCGCCCAGGAGATGCTGGCGATGCCGCTGGCCTGCACGTAACGGCTGGCGGGCATCTTCATCATGCCGGCGATGGCCGGCACGAACGGTCGGATCGCGCCGACGTAGCGTGCGATCAGGATGCTCTTGAAGGCATTGCGGCGGAACAGGTTCTCGCCGCGGTCGAGCAGCTGCGGGTAGCGGCTGAACGGCCACACGCCGCGCAGGCGGTCACCCCAGCGGCGGCCGATCCAGTAACTGATACCGTCGCCGGCAAATGCGCCCAGGGCTGCAGCCGCCACCGCGTACGGCCCGGAGATCTGGCCCAGGCCGATGAACACGCCCACCGCGAACAGCAGCGGCAGCGCCGGCACGATGGCGCCAAGAATGATCACCGCATCGCAGAAGGCGATGAGGAAGATAACAGCACCCGCCAGCACGGGGTGAGCGGCAATCCACGCGAGGGTGGCGTCGATCCATGAAGAGTCCATTGCCCGATTATAGGGGCGTGAAGGTGACTGGTTCCCAGCCGCTTCGTGACCGTTTGCAACCGGCGCCTTCGCCTAGAATGGGCCCATGCCGCATACGCCAGACGCTCCATCGCATGCTTTGAAGGCCGACAGCTTCGGCCAGATTCTTCTTGTGAAAGGGCCCGATGGCCCCTTCGTGCGCCGTGATCTGGGCACCACGCCGCTGTGGCTGCGGCTGCCGGCCTGGTGGCTGGCCCGCCGCGAAGCACGCGCGCTGCGCCACATCCACGGCATGGCCGATGTGCCGCAGCTGCTGGCGTGGGATGGCCGTCACCTCGACCGCAGCTTCATGGCCGGCGATGCCATGTTCCAGCGTCCACCACGCGGTGACCTGGCCTGGTTCCGCTCGGCGCGTCGGCTGCTGCAGCAGCTGCACCGCAATGGCGTGGCCCACAACGATCTGGCCAAGGAAGCCAACTGGCTGGTCACCGAAGACGGTCGTCCAGCGCTGATCGACTTCCAGCTGGCGGTGATCGGCAACCCGCGCTCGCGCTGGATGCGGCTGCTGGCCCGCGAGGACCTGCGCCACCTGCTCAAGCACAAGCGCATGTATTGCCGCGAGTCGCTCACCCCGGTGGAGAAGCGGTTGCTCAAGCGCACCTCGTGGGTGCGCGAACTGTGGTTTGCTACCGGCAAGCCGGTCTATCGCTTCGTCACCCGCCGCATCCTGCATTGGGAAGACAACGAAGGGCAGGGGCCGAAGCCGTGAGCCGTGCGGAGGTGGTGACCGCCCCGCCGGGTGCGGGCAGCGTGCTGCACGCGCAGTTGCCTGGCGCCGACTTCGTGCACGCCTGCCGGGCCACGACCCGACGCGACGGGCGCTCGGGCTTGCAGGCCTATCGCGATATGGCGGCGACCATTCCCGGCTGGTTCGATGGGCTGATGGCGCTGCGCAATCGCGGCATGCGCCTGCTCGGCATGAAGCACCTGGGCTCG
The DNA here is from genome assembly GCF_032911605.1 of Stenotrophomonas mexicanensis. Lineage (NCBI taxonomy): Bacteria > Pseudomonadati > Pseudomonadota > Gammaproteobacteria > Lysobacterales > Lysobacteraceae > Stenotrophomonas > Stenotrophomonas mexicanensis. The sequence goes on along the minus strand of NZ_JAWJTG010000027.1, from coordinate 32,537 downwards.
TTGCGTGCGGTGCAGGTTGTTGAGGATCCTCGACCCGGCCAGCGGCTGGGCATCTTCACCCTGCAGTCGCTGGACGACGATGCCATCGTGCTGGAAGACGACGACCGCCACCTGCGCGTGCAGCTGGCGCTGCAGTGGCAGGGCGATGTGCTGGAAGTGGCGACGGTGGTGCATACGCACAACGCGTTCGGGCGCGCGTACATGCTGCCGGTCGCCCCGGTGCATCGGTTGATCGTGCCGCATCTGCTGGAGAAGCAGGTGCGGTTGTACTGGTAGATCCAGGCCATGCGTGGATGTGGATTGTGATCCGCGGGCTGCTTAACGGCTAAACGGCTCATTGCCAAGTGCCGCACAAATGTGGATTCCGCTGGCAGCAGAAGGCTCGCGACATCCAAACCAGGGACAACCCGCAAAAGAATCATTGAGGTGATGCATGTGGTATTGCGCACACGCCATTTTCTACTACGAGAGTCCAGGACAGGGGGCGTTCCGGGTGCATGAAAACGTGTATCTGATCAGTGCCGACAACGATGAACACGCTCTTGAGAATGCAGAAGCGCTTGCTTCCGGGTATGAGGATCTGAGCGGTCGCCTGGTGGGTGAAGACGGTAGGCCTTCCCTCTATCGATTCGCCGGAATTCGCAAGCTGATATCAGTGGCGAGTGATGAGGACACTGCCGAGGGACGCCTGCACTCAGGTGTGGAGGTCACGTACTCCGTCATGGCGGTGGATACGTTGGACCAGGTGAAGCGGCTTGCCCGTGGTGATGGCGTGGCAGTGCTGTACCAGAAATAGAAATGTAGAGCCGAGCCATGCTCGGCTGCATTCAATGAGCCGAGCATGGCTCGGCTCTATAGGGGGCAGTGGCTTTACGGCGTCGCCGGCACCACCTGCTGGCCAATGAAGTTGCGCTTGGCATCGAAGTCATAGGCGATCTGCAGCTGCCCCACGTCCGGGCAGGCGTGGCAGTCGCGCAGCGGCGTGCGGTACAGCAGGCGGATGCCGCCGTTCTCCAATGGCGAAGCGCCGGCCGATTGTGCCGGTGCGAACGGCGTGGCTTGCGGGTTGGCCTTCAGCAGCTCCTGCACAGTGGGGTCGGCACGCAGGGTGTCGTCCAGCTGCACCGCATCCACGTCGATGCGCTTGCCACCGGCATCGACCAGTCGCGTGCCTTCATTGGTGTTGGCGCGGAACGGATACTCGACCGTGGCAATGCCCAGTCCTTCGTTCTCGTGCCAGGCGGTCACATAGGCCAGCTCACCGCCGCTGGACAACTGCTCGGCGGCGGTAACGGCATCGGTACTGGCGCCACCGGCGCGCATCGCATCACGCAGGCAATCGCGGGTCGCAGCATTCTCGCCCTGGCGGCAGGCGTTGAGATCGCCATCCCAGACCACCGCCTCGCTCCAGCGCATCTTGCCGTCGGCGGCGGCCTTCTCCGCGCTGGGCGCGTCACCGGCGGGCGGCTCCTTTCCGGGTTCCGGCGAACGGCCCTGGCAGGCGGTCAGCAGGGCAAGCCCCAGGGCAGGCAGCAACAGGCGGGAACGGCGCATGGCGTGGACCTCGTGCGTTGTCTGGAGGCCCGAGTATCGTCAAGGGCGGGTGAACTCCGCGTCGGCGCGGCATACTAGCGGCTCATTGCATACGCTGGAGTGTGGAACGTGGGCAGTCTGCAGGGCAAAACGCTTTTCATCACTGGTGCCTCGCGCGGCATCGGCCTGGCCATCGCACTGCGCGCTGCGCGCGACGGCGCCAATGTGGCCATTGCAGCCAAGTCGTCGGTGCCGAACCCGAAGCTGCCGGGCACCATCCATACCGCGGCCGAAGCGGTAACGGCGGCTGGCGGCCAGGGCCTGGCCCTGAAGTGCGACATCCGCGAGGAAGAGCAGGTGCAGGCGGCGGTGGCGGCCACGGTCGATACCTTCGGTGGCATCGACATCCTGATCAACAACGCCAGCGCGATCTGGTTGCGCGGCACGCTGGATACGCCGATGAAGCGTTTCGACCTGATGCAGCAGGTCAATTCGCGCGGCAGCTTCCTGTGCGCGCAGGCCTGCCTGCCGTACCTGCTGCAGGCGCCGAACCCGCATATCCTGACTCTGGCGCCGCCGCCGAGCCTGGAGCCGAAGTGGTGGGCACCGCACACCGGCTACACGCTGGCGAAGATGGGCATGAGCTTCGTCACCCTGGGCCTGGCCGCGGAATTCGGTCCGCAGGGCGTAGCGGTGAATGCGCTGTGGCCGCGCACGGTCATCGCCACCGATGCGATCAACATGATTCCGGGCGTGGATGCGGCCGGCTGCCGCACGCCGCAGATCATGGCCGATGCCGCGCATGCGGTGCTGGTGCGCGAAGCGGCAGGCTTCCACGGCCAGTTCCTGATCGACGATGAAGTGCTGGCGCAGGCCGGTATCACCGATCTTTCGGGCTACGCGGTGGATCCGTCGCGGCCGTTGCTGCCGGATCTGTTCCTGGATTGACCGCGCGTCGCCGGAAGAAGCCGAGGGCTGCGACCCTCGGCCTGCTGCGCTAGAATGCGTCGCTGTAATCGTTTTCAACAAGGATGTGAGCACATGTCACGCACTCTTTCCGTCGCGGCGCTGGCCGCTTCGCTGTCGTTGATCCTGGCCGCCTGCGGTGGCAAGGCACCCGTAGCTGCGGGCGGCGCCGTTGCCTCCGGCACGCCGGACGCCAGCACGGTCCCGTCCGATACACAGCAGCAGTTGACCGCCAAGCTCAACGCCTACATCGGCTGCTTCAACGCGCTGGATTCGAAAACCCACGGCAGCATCCAGTCCTACACGCGCTGGATCAAGGATGTCGACGCTGGCCCGACCGGACGCGAGACGCACGTGTACGGCCCGTTCGAGATCAGCGACTACGACATGAAGCAGTGCGACGCCCCGGTGACCGAGGCGATCGCTGCCAAGCCGGCGCTGGCCGAACTCGATGCGGCTGCAGGTCACTACCAGCAGGCGCTGAAGGCGCTGGTGCCGGTCAGCAAGGACGCGCATGACTACTACGATCGCCAGGACTACGAAGACGACCAGTTCGCCAAGGGCAAGCAGCTGCACGCGCCCTTGATGGCCGCCTTCAAGAATTTCGTGGCCGCCAGCGAAACGTTCAATGCCGAGCTGGAGCGCCAGAACGACGCCGCCCAGCGCGAGCAGCTCAACACGCTGGAACAGGCCGAGGGGCGCACGCGCGAGTACTACCGTCTGGCGATGATGCTGGAAGCCAAGGCGATCATGGATCTGATGAGCGAGGATGATTTCGATCAGGCCAAGGCCCGCGAACGCCTGGATGCCTTCAACCGCATTTCCGATGAAGCGCACGCCAAGGTTGCCGACCAGGAGCCGGGCAAGTCGGACTGGGAAGGCTTCGAACGTGGGGCCGAGAATTTCCGGCGCGAAGGCAAGGAGCGGCTGCAGCGCGTCAGCGAGAAGAAGCCTTACACCGATTTCGAACGACGCATGCTTGATTCGCCGTCGATGGCGCCGCGTGGCTCTGCCAACAAGCTGATGCAGGAGTACAACACGCTCGTTTTCCAGAGCAACCGCCAGTGACCGGCGCGCCAGCACCCATGCGAGAGACCATGATGACTTCCTGTCTGCGTATCGTGCCGCTGCTGCTGATCGGCGCTGTGGCTGGCCTGAGCGGCTGCAACAAATCGGCAGGGTTGTCGCTGGCCGACCCCAGCCTGGAGAAGGTGAACGCCTACATCGAGTGCTACAACGGCGTTGAACAACCCATTCACGAGGGTTTCCAGACCTACACCAGCTGGATGAAGGACCCTGAAGCCGGCCCGACCGGCAAGGAAGCGCAACCGCGTTCGCCCGGGAAGGTGCTGTCGCACCGCGTCGAGTACTGCGGCCAGCCACTGACCGACGCGCTGGCGAAGACCCCGGCCTTGCCGATGGATGGCCCCGCGCGTGACTATCAGCAGGCCTTCCAGGCATTGAACACCCTGGTCGAGCGCGCCGATGGATACTTCACCCGCGAGGATTATCGTCGTGATGGCGGTGAAGGGATGCGCAGCCAGCATGCCCCGCTGATGCAGGCCTATGCTGATTTCTTCAAGGCCAGCGAAGCGATGGATGTGGCGCTGGAAAAGAACGAGAACGATCGCCGTGCCGCGCAGCTGAAGCAGATCGAGGAGAGCGAAGGGCGCTCGCTGGCCTACTACCACCTTCGCCTGCTGGGCGATGGCAAGCTACTGGCCACGGCGTTCCAGGACGACGCACCGGATGTTGCGGCGCTGCGCGTGCAGCTGGCTGACTATCAGGCACTGGTGACGGAAATCCAGAACGGCGGTGTCGGCAAGGACGACCCGATGTGGGGCCACGTGCAGCGTTCGGCGGACAAGCTGGTGCGTACTGCGGGACGTGGCGTCGAGCGCCTGGAGCAGCACAAGCCGATCACCGCCGAAGCGCTGGCGGCAGAGCGGAAGGCGTCGGGCAGTTGGCTCACCACCGACCCGGAAGGAGCGCAGTCAACGATCCTCGCCGCATACAATGATCTGGTGACCACCAGCAACCGCATGCGGTGAGCAACGGCACACGCATCCATGCGTAACCGCCGAGAGGTAGTGCCGGCCGCTGGCCGGCATGTGCCTCAATGGTTGAACGCATCCGGCAGCTTGCCGCCGCACTTGCGGCAGTGCAGTGCATCTGGTTCATGGCCTTCCAGCCCACAGTCCGGGCAGCCGCGCGCATCGCGGCGCGCGGCCTGCTCGGCTTCACGCATGGTGCTGGCCAGTTCGGCGGTATAGATGCCGGTGGGCACGGCGATGATGCTGTAGCCGATCAGGATCAGCACCGAGGTGACGAAGCGGCCGAGCACGGTCTGCGGCACGATGTCGCCGAAGCCGACCGTGGCCATGGTCACCACCGCCCAGTACATGCTGGCCGGGATGTTGGTGAAGCCGTGTTCGGGGCCCTCGATCACGTACATCAGCGCACCGGCGATGATGGTGATGGTGATCACCGTGAACAGGAACACCAGCACCTTGCGCCGGCTGCGCCACAGTGACGTCATCAATACGCCGCTTTCCTCGATGTAGCGGGTCAGCTTGAGGATGCGGAACACGCGCAGGATGCGCAGCGCGCGCACCACCAGCAGGCTCTGCGCGCCGGGGATGAACATCGACAGGTAGGCGGGCAGGATCGACAGCAGGTCGATGATGCCCCAGATGCTCACCGCGTAACGCAGCGGGCGCTTGACCACCGCCAGCCGCAGCAGGTACTCGGCGGTGAAGATGATCGTGAAGCCCCATTCCAGGATGTACAGTCCGGTGGACCATTCGGCATGCAGGTGCTGCACGCTGTCGATCATCACTACCAGGATGCTGGCGATGATCGCTACCACCAGGATCAGGTCGAAATTGCGCGAGGGGCGGGTGTCATGGCGGTAGATGATGTCGAACCACCGACGGCGCCAGCCGGTCTCGGTGGCGGGGTTCAGCTGGGGGGCGGAAAACGGTCGCATGGGCGCATTGTGCCGCAGGGGTTCCGGCGCGAGAATGGGGATTCCTGAACCCTGCCGACTGCCATGACCGCCGCTACCGATCCGCTGATCTCCCTTTCGCACTATTACCTGCCGGTCTACAAGCCCCGCCAGGTGGTACTGGAGCGCGGCCAGGGCGCCCGCGTGTGGGACAGCCAGGGCCGTGAGTTCATCGACCTGGCCGCCGGCATCGCCGTGTGTGGCCTGGGCCACAACGACCCGGACCTGGTCGCCGCGCTGGTCGAGCAGGCCGGCAAGCTCTGGCACACCAGCAACGTGTTCTACAGCGCGCCGCCGTTGCACCTGGCCGAGGAGCTGGTGAAGGCCAGTCGCTTCGCCGAGCGCGTGTTCCTGTGCAACTCCGGCGCCGAAGCCAACGAAGTGGCGATCAAGATGGTCCGCAAGTGGGCCTCCAGCCAGGGCCGCCCGGCCGACAAGCGCGTCATCATCACCTTCCGCGGCAGCTTCCACGGCCGCACCATGGGCGCGGTGACCGCCACCGCTCAGCCGAAGTACCAGGAAGGCTACGAGCCGCTGCCCGGTGGCTTCCGCTACATCGATTTCAACGATGAGGTGCAGCTGGAAACCGCGATGGCCGCCGGCGACGTGGCCGCAGTGATGCTGGAGCCGATCCAGGGCGAGGGCGGGGTGATGCCGGCCAAGTCCGGTTTCCTCAAGCGCGTGCGCGAACTGTGCGACCAGCACAACGCACTGCTGGTGCTGGACGAGATCCAGGCCGGCATGGGCCGCACCGGTACTCTGTTCGCGCACTGGCAGGACGATGTGGTGCCGGACATGGTCACCCTGGCCAAGGCGCTCGGCGGCGGCTTCCCGATCGGCGCGATGCTGGCCGGCCCGAAGGTGGCTGAGACCATGCAGTTCGGCGCGCACGGCACCACCTTCGGTGGCAACCCGCTGGCGGCCGCAGTCGCGCGCGTGGCGCTGCGCAAGTTGGCCTCGGCGGAGATCGCCGCCAACGTCAGCCGCCAGTCGAAGGCGCTGCGCGATGGCTTCGCCCGCATCAACGACGAGTTCGGTGTGTTCAGCGACGTGCGTGGCCGTGGCCTGATGCTGGGCGCGGTGCTGAGCAAGGACTTCGCCGGCCAGGCCGGTGCGATCCTCGACCACGCCGCCGAGCAGGGCCTGCTGACCCTGCAGGCCGGCCCGGACGTGCTGCGCTTCGTGCCGTCGCTGAACATCACCGACGAAGAAGTGGCCGAAGGCCTCAAGCGCCTGCGCGCGGCGATTGCCGCGTTCATCGCCGCGCGCTGAATCTGCTGAGGTCGGATCCCTCTCCTGCGGAGAGGGCTCTGACCCCGATCAGCTCACCGCGTAACGCTTCAACACCTTGCCCAATCCCCGGCCATCGCGCACGGTTTCCGCGTGCAGGCCGGCGGCGCGTGCGCCGCGCACGTTGGCGAACAGGTCATCGACGAACAGCGTGCGCGCAGGTGCCACGCCGAGTACCTCAAGCGTGCGCAGGAAGACTTCCGGCGCCGGTTTGCGCAGGCCGAAATCGGCGCTGCAGAACACGCGGTCCTGCAGGGCAGGGAACAGTTCCGGTAGCAGGGTGGGCAAGGCCTGTTGCATCAGCGCGCCGTTGTTGGTCAGCACTGCCATCGGCAACTTCAGGGCCTGCAGCCGCTGCAACACGGCAGCCTGCGGATGGCTGGCGGCCCGCCGCGCCGCGGTCCAAGCAGTCACATCGACCGTCGTGCCTAGAAGCTCTCCTAGCTGCGCCAGATAGGCCGGGCCATCGAGCGTGCCATCGTCATGTGCCGCTTCCAGCCCGCTGTCGTACAGCGCGGCCTGCACGGTTTCCGGCGCGACGTCCAGCGCCTGCGCAAGGTGCAGCACGCGCTGCGCGCGCTGGTAGTGCACCAGCACGCCATCCACATCCAGCAGCAACAGGTCGATCGGCATTGGTCGAGCATGCCATTGCAGTGAACACGCGGGAAACCCTGGAGCAGCCATGCGACAGACGGTCGCAGACGCGGCCGCAGGGGCCTGCCTAGAATGGCGCTTGAATCCGCTGGAGATGCAACGATGAAGGCTTGGATGGTGGCAGTGGGACTGGGCGCGCTGATGCTAGCGCCGTCGGCGATGGCGCGGGTGTGTGCGGTGAGCATCGACAGCACCGACCAGATGAGCTTCAGCAGCCGCGAGATCAAGGTTGCCGCTGATTGCACCGCCGTGGATCTGACCCTGCGCCACACCGGCAAGCTGGCCGCTACCGCGATGGGCCACAACTGGGTGCTGACCCGCAGCGCGGATTACCAGCCGGTGGCGATGGCCGGCATGCGCATGACCCTGGCCGACAGCTACCTGCCGAAGGCCGACAAGCGCGTGCTGGCGCACACCAAGGTGATCGGCGGTGGTGAAACCGCGCGCGTGCGCTTCTCTACCCAGGGCCTGCAGAAGGGTGGGGATTACACCTTCTTCTGCTCGTTCCCCGGCCACTTCGCGATGATGAAGGGCAAGTTCGTCTTCGGTTGATGCCCTGTGTAGAGTCGAGCCGTGCTCGACTGCTCTGTGCCAACCAAGGTTGGCATCTACCAGATGCGGCAGTGCCAACCGAGGTTGGCACCTACCAGAGCGGGCTCAGCCCTTGGCGGCCTTGAATGCCACGCGTGCGGCGGCCAGCGTCGCTTCGATCACCGCATCATCGTGCGCGCTGGACAGGAAGCCGGCCTCGTACGCCGACGGTGCCAGGAACACGCCCTGGTCCAGCATCGCGTGGAAGAAGCGGTTGAACGCCGGGATGTCACAGGCAGTGGCCTGCGCATAGGTCTCCACTTTTTCACTGGTGAAGAACAGCCCGAACATCGCGCCCACGCAGGTGGTGGTCACGACCACGCCGGCGTCGGCGGCGGCCGCTTCCAGGCCGGCACACAGGCGCGCGGTGCGCTCGGCCAGGTCGGCGTGGAAACCCGGCTGCTGGATCAGTTCCAGCATCGCCAAGCCGGCGGCCATCGCCACCGGATTGCCGCTCAGCGTGCCGGCCTGGTAGATCGGGCCGGCCGGGGCGATCTGCTGCATCAGTTCGCGGCGGCCGCCGTAGGCACCCACCGGCATGCCGCCGCCGATGATCTTGCCGAAGGTGGTCAGGTCCGGGGTGATGCCGTAGTGCGCCTGCGCGCCGCCGAGGGCGACGCGGAAGCCGGTCATCACTTCGTCGAAGATCAGCAGCGCGCCGTGCTTCGTGCACAGTTCGCGCAGGTGCTGCAGGTAGCCGTCGCGCGGCGGGATGCAGTTGGCATTGCCAACCACCGGTTCGATGATCAGGCCGGCGATGTCGTCGCCCTGCTGCTCGAACAGTGCAGCGGCCGCTTCGAAATCATTGTAGGGCAGGGTCAGGGTCAGTTCGCTCAGGCCGGCCGGCACGCCGGGCGAGGTCGGCACGCCCAGGGTCAGCATGCCGCTGCCGGCCTTGACCAGGAACGAGTCGCCGTGGCCGTGGTAGCAGCCTTCGAACTTGACGATGCGGTTGCGGCCGGTGGCACCGCGCGCCAGGCGGATGGCCGACAACGTAGCCTCGGTGCCGGAGTTGACCATGCGCACCATCTCGCACGACGGCACCAGGCGGGTGATGGTCTCGGCCATGGTCACTTCGGCCGCGCAGGGCGCACCGAAGGACAGGCCATTGTCGATCGCCTTCTTCACCGCCTGGCGCACCGCCGTGTGGTTGTGGCCAACGATCATCGGGCCCCAGGAGCCGACGTAGTCGATGTAGCGGTTGCCGTCGACGTCGTAAAGGTAGGCACCGTCGGCGCGCTCGACGAAGAACGGCTCGCCGCCGACCGACTTGAACGCGCGCACCGGCGAATTGACGCCGCCCGGCAACAGTTGCTGGGCGCGGGAGAACAGGGCGTGGGACTGGTCGTGGTTCATGCGGATTTCCTGGGCATTACGCGAACTGGGCGAGGTAGGCGCGCTGGACCGCAACCGGGTCTTCGGCGGCGAACACGCTGCTGACCACGGCGACCAGATCGGCGCCGGCGTCGATGATGGGACCGACATTGTCCGGCGTCAGGCCGCCGATCGCCACCCGCGGCACGCCCAGTGCGGCGCTTTGCCGCAGCAGGTCGGTATGGGCGCGGCTGCTGGTGATCTTGGTGGTGGTCGGGAAGAACGCGCCGAAGGCCACGTAGCTGGCGCCGGCGGCCACGGCCTGCTCGGCATTGGCCAGCTGGTCGTAGCAGGAGGCGCCGATGATGGCCTCGGCACCAAGCAGCGCGCGCGCGCTGGGGATGTCACCGTCGGTGCCGCCCAGATGCACGCCGGCGGCGCCGACCACCTTGGCCAGCGCCGGGTCGTCGTTGACGATCAGCGGCACGCCGTGTTCCGCGCACAGCGCCTGCAGGGCGGTGGCCTGCTCCCGCCGCAGCGCGTCGCTGGCGGTCTTGTTGCGGTACTGCAGCCAGGTGGCGCCCGCGGCCAGCAGCGGCGCGGTGCGGGCCAGCAGGCGCGCGGTATCGGGCTCGTCCGGGGTGATCAGGTAGACGCCGCGGGGCGCCGGGGAAGCAGAAGTCATCGATGGCTACCGGTGAGTGGGCCGCGATGGGACAATGGCGGCCCGTGAATCCAGCCTTGATTATCCGATGAGCGATGCCACCCCCACCACCTTGCGTACCTGGATGTGCGTGGTCTGCGGCTTTCTTTACAGCGAAGCGGAAGGCTTGCCGGAAGAAGGCATCGCGCCGGGGACGCGCTGGGAAGACATTCCCGAGACCTGGACCTGCCCGGATTGCGGCGTGACCAAGGCCGATTTCGAGATGGTCGAGGTCGATTGATGGCGGGGCCTGCAGGCCCTTCTGTGGGTGCGGACCGTTGGTCCGCACACCGGACACCCTCAATGCAGCCGCGGCATCGGCCCACCGAGGTCGATCAGCTTCTCGCGCAGCCACTGCGCATCGCTGGCTTCCGGGTTGCGCTTCAGATACTGCCCCAGGTCATGCCGGGCACCGGCCAGGTACTCCAGCTGCAGGTAGGCCAGGCCGCGATCACGCAGCGCGTCGTCCTGCTCCGGGGCCAGCTTCAGCAGGCGGTCGGCACTGCGTGCGGCACGGTCCCATTCGCCCGCTTCGGCATACACACCGTGCAGGTTGCGCAGCATCCGCATCAGGATCGCGCGCGCCGGCGCCGGATCGAGGATCTGCGCCAGCACCTGGTCGTCGGGCATCTGCCCGCCCAGGTGTGACTTGGCCCGCTCGCGCAGTTCGTCCACGTCCAGCGGGCGGCCGCCATTGAATGGATCCATCACCAGCACACCGTCGTCCACCGGCAGGCGCACCAGGAAGTGGCCGGGGAAGGACACGCCGTCGAGCGGGATTCCCAGCCGGCGCGCGACTTCCATCTGCACCAGTGCCAGCGAGATCGGGTTGCCCAGGCGGCGCTCGAATACCTGGTTGAGGTAGCTGTTGCGCGGGTCGTAATACTCGTCGTGGTCGCCGCTGTAGCCCAGTTCGTCGAACAGGTGGCGGTTGATCGCCGCCATCTTCAACGGGCTGTTGTCGATGCTGTCCACTTCCGAACGGAGGTGGTCGACATGGCTCTGGATCAACGCGTCGTAGGTGGACGGCTGCAGATCGGGGTATTCATCGCGCGCGATCAGCAGCGCGGTCGGCAACAGTGGCAGCGCCTCGTCTTCGAGGTCGGCCAGTGCATCCCAGTCGGGGAGTGAGATCTGGTCCTGCATGACCACAGACTGGCGGCAATTGCAGGCGGTTTCAAGCGGTGTCGCGTGAAAAATCCGGAGGTCAGATCCCTTTCGCGTGCGAAAGGGATCTGACCCCTGCAGGGTTGCCGGCCAGCGGCCGGCACTACCGCGGGCAGAACCCTGTTACTCGATGCCTGGGCCGAATTTCAGCTCCGTGCCGTCCTTCAGCTTGAGCTTCTCGGCCTGACCGGCGTTGAGCTCCAGCACATAGCGCGCCGGTCCACCGCTGGGGTAGGGCGGGCACATGTCGCCGGCCGAGCACGGCGGCACATCGCGCTGCTGGCTGACCAGCTTGCGCTGGCTGTCGAAGTACAGGATGTCCAGCGCAAGCTTGGTGTTCTTCATCCAGTACGCCTGCATTTCCTCGCGGTCGTGGATGAACAGCATGCCGTGATCGGCGGCCATCTGGTCGCGGAACATCAACCCGCGCGCACGGGTTTCATCGTTGGTGGCCAGCTCGACCTGGTAGCGGGCGCCATCCAGCTCGACCCAGTGGCGGGCCGCGTCGGTGGCACAGCCGGTCAGGGCCAGCAGCGGAAGCATCAGCAGCGAACGCAACAGCGACATCGTCAGGATCCTTCGGAAGGGTCAGAGCACGACCGGCGGCTCACCACCGACGATCACCACATCGGCGCGGCGGCGTGCGAACAGGCCCACGCAGACCACGCCCGGCAGCTGGTTGAGCTCGCGCTCCAGCTTTTCCGGATCGGTGATCTGCAGGTTGTGGATGTCCAGGATCTGGTTGCCGTTGTCGGTGACCACACCTTCGCGCCAGGTCGGCTGGCCGCCGGTCATGTCGCGGATCTGGCGGGCGACCAGGCTGCGCGCCATCGGGATCACTTCCACCGGCAGCGGGAACTTGCCCAGCACCGGCACCTGCTTGCTCGGGTCGACGATGCAGATGAAGCGCTCGCTGGCCTCGGCGATGATCTTCTCGCGGGTCAGTGCGGCACCGCCACCCTTGATCAGGCACTTGTTGGCATCGCACTCATCGGCGCCGTCCACGTACAGCGACAGGTTGCCGCTGTGGTTCAGCTCGATCACCTCGATGCCGTGCTGCTTCAGGCGCGCGGTGCTCTGTTCGGAGCTGGACACGGCGCCCTTGATGCGGTGCTGGATGCGGGCCAGGGCATCGATGAAATAGGCCACGGTGGAACCGGTGCCGACACCGACGATCATGCCGTCTTCTACATACTCGATGGCTTTCTCGGCGGCCAGGCGCTTGGCTTCGGACATGGGAGAACTCTCAGGCAGGGAATCAGGATTTCTTTTCCAGCGACAGCAGCAGCTTCCACTGCGCGGCGGTCACCGGGAACACCGACAGGCGGTTGCCCTTGGCAACCAGCGGGAAGCCTTCGCCAAGCTCTTCGGCGTGCAGCTTGATCTCGTCCAGCGCGATCACCTGCTTGAGCTTGCGGTCGAAGGCCACGTCCACCAGCATCCAGCGCGGGTTCTCGCGCGTGCTCTTGGGGTCGTGGTAGTCGGATTTCGGGTCGAACTGGGTGTCGTCCGGATAGGCCGGGCTGGCGACCGTGGCCAGGCCGACGATGCCGGGCACCTTGGTATTGGAGTGGTAGAACAGGATGCCGTCGCCCACCTGCATGCCATCGCGCATGAAATTGCGCGCCTGGTAGTTGCGCACCCCGTTCCAGGGTTCGACCTTGACCTTGGCCAGGTCATCGATGGAGAAGGCGTCCGGTTCGGACTTCATCAGCCAGTAGCGCTTGCGGGCGGTCATGCGTTCACGGGGGCAGCGGAGGGGAACAGGGGGCCGTCTTCGGTGCAGATCGCATCCACCGGCACGTCCCACGACGCCACCGGCAAGGACTCGACCTGCTGCACCGCGAACGCAGCGCCGACCAGCCAGGGCGGCGCCGGCCGATCGTGGCGGAAGGCGAAGCTGCGATCATACCAGCCGCCCCCCATGCCCAGCCGCCGGCACTGTGTGTCGAAGCCCACCAGCGGGGCCACCACCAGCGCCATCTGCGCCGGTTCCAGGGTGTCTTCCACGGCCACATCCGGCTCGGGGATGCCGTAACGGTTGCTGGTCAATGCTTGCCCGGGCCGCCATGGCGCGAAGCGCAGCGTGTCGCCGGCCAGCACTGGCAGGCAGTAGGTGAGTCCTTCGGGCAGCTGCAGCTGCCAGCGGTGCAGGGCGATTTCGCCATCCAGCGCCCAGTAGCCGGCCACGGCGCCTTCGCGCGGGGCGAAGGGCAGGGCCAGCAGGGCATCGGCAAGCGATTCAGCGGCGGCGATGCGCTCAGCGGCGGAAAGGTCGCGGCGGCGTTGCCGCAGGTCGTGGCGCAGGGCCTGGCGCGGGTCGGTCATGGCAGCGTGCGGCAAGGATCAGCCGTCATTGTGCCGGAAAGAACAAGGGCGACGCCCGAAGACGCCGCCCTTGCTGGAATATTGCATTCTCCGCAATGTCGATGCATGCGAAACGACCTTGAACCCGGGGGCTCAAGTGGGAACGCTGGAGAACCATCGGGCTTCCCGCTACAAGGCGGACCTGCACTCCCGGCGCTGTCGCGCTCCCGGTGTCGTTCTTAAGGGACAAGGCGAATGTTTGCACATGCCGTCGAGTACCGCAGAGAACGCGTGGCCATTATAGCCAGCACGCAGGTTCTGGATAGGCCGTTCGTCGGCAACAGTCCGTGCCAATTCAGATATGAGAAAAGGGGACGGAGGGGATTAAGACGTTTCCAGCGCAGAAGGGGCGAATGCGCCTTGATCCCCTCCGTCCTCTCTTCTATGGGGTGCCGTCGATCGCGCGGTCCAGACGCCGGTTCAGGTCGGCCAGCGTCTGCTGCAGCGCCACCGCCTGGCGGGCGTTCTCGTCGCGCAGCAGTTGCAGTTCATGGGCCAGGTTCAACGCCGCCAGCACGGCGACGCGGTCGACCGCGGCCATGCGGTTGCTGCCGCGGATCTCGCGCATGCGCGCATCGAGCAGGCGCGCGGCGGCCATCAGGCTGTCGCGTTCATCGCCGCCGACACCCACGGTGTATTCACGATCGAGGATGCGGACACTGACCGGTTCGGCGCTCATGTGTGCTGCTCCAGGGATTTGAGCCGGCTGATCATTGCTTCCACCCGCGAGCGTGCCTGCTCGTTCTTGGCCAGCAGCGTGGAACGCTCGGCCACCAGCTGTTCCTGCTGGTGGCGCAGGCTGCGGTTCTCCTCGGCCAGGCGCTGGTTGCGTTCAAGCAACGCTTCCACGCGGGCAGCGAAGTCCTGCAGCTGGGCAAGGGGATCGGCGGGTTCCATACGGGCACGATAGGCAAGCCGGGTAAGGGCGGTCAAGCGTTGTCGCAGCAAGGCCTGACGGTCGCAGAGAGGATGCCGTCGGGTTGCTACACTACGGGGTCTCACGGGCGCGCGCGTGCGCGCCCCGGGTTTCCTTTTCCGAACGAGCCGCACGATGACCGAACTTCCCTCCGTCGACGACGTTACCCGCGCCAGCCAGGAACTGGGCCTGGGCGCCACCGCTGCCGAGCTGCACGGCGCACTGTGCGGCTGGCTGGCCGCCGGTGGTGCCCCCGGCAATGATTGGCCGGCGCGTGTGCTGGCCGACGACAACCTGCCGCCGGTGGCCGCCGACAGCGTGCTGGGGCAGCTGCTGCAGGTCACCATCAAGCAACTGGAAGACCGCGATTTCGCCTTCGAACTGCTGCTGACCGATGGCGACGACGTGTCCGCGCAGGCTGATGCCATGTTCAGCTGGACCCGTTCCTTCCTGGGCGGCTTCGGCCTGGGCAGCGGCGGCCGCCGCCCGACCCTGTCCGAAGAGGGCGAAGAAGCGCTGACCGACATGGCCAGCCTGGCGCGTGCCTCCAGCGAAGATTTCGAGGCCGGCGGCGATGACGATGACGAAGCCCTGTCCGAGATCGAGGAATTCATCCGCGTGGCGGTGTTGCTGCTGCACGGTGACGTGGTGCTGGCCTCGCGCCATCGGCAGCGCCTGAACTGATGGACATCAAGCAGCGCACCGGCATCGCGGCCGGCGAATACAAGCGTCGCCGCCGCCAGCTGATGGACATGGCCGGCGAGGATGCGATCCTGGTGCTCCCCGCCGCGGCCGAGAAGGTGCGCAGCCTCGATACCCATTACCCGTTCCGGCAGGATTCGGACTTCCAGTACCTGAGCGGCTTCCCGGAACCGGAGGCGGTGCTGGTGCTGATCCCGGGGCGACGCCACGGCGAGGCCATCCTGTTCTGCCGTGAGCGCGACGCCGAGCGCGAAGCCTGGGACGGCAATCGTGCCGGCCAGGAAGGTGCGGTGGCGCAGTACGGCATGGACGATGCGTACCCGATCGACGATCTGGACGACATCCTGCCGGGCCTGCTGGAAGGGCGTTCGCGCGTCTATTACCACTTCGGCCGCGACGCCGATTTCGACCTGAAGCTGATCGGCTGGGTCAACCGCGTGCGTTCGCAGGTGCGCCACGGCGCGCAGCCGCCGCATGAGTTCCTGGAGCTGGGCCACCTGCTGCATGAGCAGCGCCTGTTCAAGTCCGGCGCCGAAGTGGCGCTGATGCACCACGCCGCGCAGATCAGTGTACGTGCGCATCTGGCAGCAATGAAGGCGGCCAGGGCAGGCATCCACGAGTACGAACTGCAGGCGGAGCTGGAACGCGTGTTCCGCGCCAACGACGCGGTGCCGGCCTATTGCAGCATCGTCGGTGCAGGTCGCAACGGCTGCATCCTGCATTACCGCGACAACAACGCACGTTCGCGCGATGGTGAGCTGGTGCTGATCGACGCCGGTGCCGAATACCGCGGCTATGCCAGCGACATCACCCGCACGTTCCCGGTGAACGGCCGCTTCAGCGCCGAGCAGCGCGCGCTGCACGATCTGGTCGGTGACGCGCAGGCCGCGGCACTGGCCCAGGCCAAGCCGGGCGTGGCCTACGAGATGGGTCACCTGGCGGCGGTGCAGACCCTGACCGAAGGCCTGCTGCGGCTGGGCCTGCTGAAGGGCACGCTGGAAAAGAACCTGTCCGAGGGCCTGTACCAGCGTTTCTACCGGCACAAGACCGGGCACTGGATCGGCATGGACGTACACGACGTGGGTGACTATCGCCTGGCCGGCGATTCGCGGCTGCTGGAGCCGGGCATGGCGTTCACCATCGAGCCGGGGCTGTACATCGGCGTGGACGATACGACGGTGGAACCGCGCTGGCGCGGTATCGGCATCCGTACCGAGGACGACGTGCTGATCACCGATGACGGGCATCGCGTGCTGACCGAAGGCCTGGCGCGCAGCGCCGACGAGATTGAAGCGGTGATGGCGGGGTAACGGGTTTCGGCAGGGCTTGCAGCCCTGCACCTGCTGCAATCAACGGCAACGTCAAAAGCCGAAGCGGCATTCCGTGGGAGGGCGGGGCACTGTGGGTTTGCGGGGACGCCGCAAGTACGTCCCTGTAGGCTTGGTCGCCGCATCCATGCGGCTCACACCCGCAAACCCACAGTGCCCCGCCTTTGACAGGTTCAGGCGGCTGTTGGTGGGTGCCGACCGTTGGTCGGCACATCTGTCAGATATCGAATGAATCATCCACGCATGGCGTGGATCTACTGGCCACTGCGGCCGTTGGAACGCGCGGCTGTTGGTAGGTGTCGACCTTGGTCGACACAGAGCGAGCGTAGCGAGCGACCCGCTTCTGCTTTTCTTTTTTCTTTTCCGTGGTTGAACGCGGCAGGAAACTGTCAGAGGCGGGGCGGGGTGGCTTCACGGCGTGTCCTGCAAACCCACCCCGCCCGGCCAACCGCGGCTTTTGCTCTAAGCGTCAAACCACGAGGGGCTCAGCCGTTCGCCGCCGCAAACTCCGGCCGCGTCAGGTTGTCCGCCTCGCCTTCAGTGCACAGCACTTCGTCTTCGATGCGGATGCCGCCATACGGACGGAAGAAGTCCACGCGGTCCCAGTTGATCGCATCGCCATGGCCGGCATCCTTCACTTCATTCAACAGCATGTCGATGAAGTACAGGCCCGGTTCGATGGTCACCACCATGCCCGGTTCCAGCACGCGGGTCAGGCGCAGGTACGGGTGGCCCGCCGGGCGCTCGATGCGGCCGCCTTCATCGCTGGCCGCGAAGCCGGCCACGTCGTGCACCTGCAGACCGATCAGGTGGCCGATGCCATGCGGGAAGAACGCGGCGCTGACGCCGGTTTCCACTGCGGTCTGCGGCGAGACCTTGATCACGCCGAAGTCCTTCAGCACGCCCATCAGCGAAAGATGTGCGTCCACGTGCAGCTGCTTGTAGTCGAAGCCCGGGCGCACCGCCGCGCACATCTGCTGCTGCGCGGCGTCGACGGCGGCGATCATCGCCGCGAATTCGTCGTGGCCCTGTGCGGCGTAGGTACGGGTGATGTCGCTGGCGTAGCCGTGCGCGCTGGCGCCGGCATCGATCAGGAAGCTGCGCAGCGGCTGCGGCGCCTTGCGGCCCAGCTCGGTGTAATGCAGCACGGCGGCGTGTTCGTTCAGCGCCACGATGTTGCCGTACGGCAGCTCGGTGGCATCCTGGCCCACGGCCTGGCAGTACGCCATGTGGATGCTGAACTCGTCGGCGCCGTTGCGGAATGCGGCCTCGGCGGCGCGGTGGCCGCGCACGCCCAGCACCTGCGCCTGGCGCATCAACGCGATTTCATACGGCGTCTTGCTGCCGCGGTGCCATTCCAGGTAGTTCACCACCGGCGCCGGGTTGTTCGGCACGTAGTTGCCCAGCGCGCTCTGCGGCTCGCCGAGGATCGCGCAGCGCGACGGATCGGCCGGCAGCAGCGCCAGCGCCTCTTCGGGCTTGCGGATGATGTGGATGTCGAAGTGCTCCACCCACCAGCCGCTGGGTGCGTCCGGTACCACGTGCCAGTAATCGAACGGCTGGTGGAAGATCACCGCCGGGCGCTTGCCGGGGGTGAACACGATCCAGCTGTTGGGCACGCGGGTCAGCGGCAGCCAGGCCTTGAACTGCGGATTCACCGCATACGGGTAGTCGCGGTCGTCGAACATTTGGTAGTGCAGGGTGCCGCTGGGCACCACCAGGTGATCGAAGCCGCTGCGGGCCAGCGCCTGTTCGGCGCGTCGGCACAGCACGGCCAGGTGGTCGGGATACAGGGCGCCGGGGTCTTGCTGGATCATTGCGGTGGCTCGACACGGAAAACGGCCCTAGATTCTGCCGCATACCGCGAAAAACCGCTGTGCCGGAACCGGCACTCAGACCGTCGAAACCGGTCCCTCGTCGCTGTCCTCGCCCACCCACTGGCGCAGCAGCTGCCGATGTTCGCGTGACAGGGTCAGGAAGCGGAAGCCGGTCCAGCTCTGGCCGGGTGCATGTGCGGGCTCGCTCCACAGCAGGTGCACGCCCACGTCGATGGCCTGCTGGCGGCCATCACCCAGTGGCAACGGGAAGCGCAGCTGGTACAGCGCATCCTCGCGCAGCGGCACGCTGGCCAGCATCAGCATGCCGGTTTCGGAGACATTGCCCAGGCGCCCGACCACGCACTCGCGCATCTGGTCGGTGACCGGCACCAGGTCCGAGACCTGGCGGCGCGGCGCGCGGCGGGTGTCCTGCGGCGGTACGGCTTTCATGCGGGGGTCTCCTGTGCGCGGCCCGTGGCCAGTGCGCGCAGCGCACCAAGGCTGGCTTCCCAGGCACGGTCGACCAGCCGGCCCTTGTCTTCGGTGACCAGCTGCGCGCGCCCGGCACTGATCTGCCGTGCCAGCGTATCCAGGTCGGTATCGGTGATCTTCTGCCCGCGTGGATTGACGAACAGGGCGTGGCCGGTCAGCAGGCTGTACCAGGACAGGCGCTGGCGGCGCAGCGTGCCATCACCGGTATCGATGTCGAACCAGCTGCCGAACGGCAGCGTGGACAGCTGCTGGTAGGCGGCTTCTTCGGCACTGCTGCGGGGCGTTGCAGGCGCCGTGCCGGTGGGCGCGCCGGCGTGTTCGCCCAGACGCGCACGTGCCTTCAGGCGGGCACTGAGTTCGGTACGCGAGGTGCTTTCATCCTCGCCACCGGGCGTGGCCAGCCTGCGCGCGACGGCGGCGGCTTCCTCGGCGTGGTAGCCGACCTGCAGCAGTGCGGCCTCCACGTCCGCTGCCAACGCGGTATCGGTGCCGCCGGGGGCGTCGATGGCCTGTGCGGTGATGGCAGCAATACGCTCGGTCTGTTGCAGGCGTTCCTGCCACTGTGGCGAATCATCGCCATGGCGCAGGCGGGTGAGGGTCAGTGCATCGGCCCAGGCCTGGCGCAACAGGGTCTGCACGAAGCGCGGTGGCGACTGCGTGTCGCAGCACTGGTCGATCTGTGCGGTGGCCTGGCGACGGGCCAGTTCCAATCGTTCCTTGCCGCGCGCGGCTTCCACGTGGCGGCGCTCGGCCAGTTCGGCACGATGGGCCGCCGCGCGCTGGTGCTGCTGCACGTCTTCGTTGGCAGCGGCGAAGGCTTCCGGCGCGCGTGCATCCTGGCTGAGCAGGCCCTGCACGCTCTGCGCCATGCGCTGCAGCAGCTGCGGGTCGACATCGTCGTCGCCCAGCCAGTTGGCGCCGACTTCGGCGATCTGGTTGAGCAGCTCACGCGCGGGATGTTCGTCGCGTACGAAGAAGCCCGGGTCGGCCATGGCCGCGCGTGCCAGGGGCACCTGCAGGCGGGCCAGCAGGGCGGCCGGCACCGGGTCGGGGCGCTGTTGCTGCTGCACCTGCTGCATCAGCATGCGCAGCAGGTCCAGGTTGTCCCGATCGTGACTGCCCAGCTGGGCCTGCGCACCATGCTCGCTGCGCAGCTGCGCGACCACGGCGGCCTGCAGGTCGGCCACGCCGGTTGCCGCACTGGACTGAGCCTGCAGGCGCGCGAGTACCGCGTCGACTGCCGCACTGGGCACTGCGCCACTGTCCGCCGGGGAAGGGTTGGCGTGCCGGGCCTGCTGCAGCAGCTCATGCAAAGCACGGCCGGTGGATGTGGTCACGCCCGGCGTGGCGGGGCCGGCTGCGCCACCCTCGTGGAAGGCGTCCTGTACCAGGCTGGACCAGGAGCCGGCCGGTGCCGAACCGTTCCAGCCGGTCAGTGGGGCCGCGCTGCGCTTGGCCGGCTGCGTGGTGCGGCCGCCACCCACCGACTGGGTGATGATCCGACGCGTGCTCGACGAGCGTGCCAGGTAGGGGGTGTAGACCAGCCCCGGCAGTACGCCGGACTGGGCCAGCAGCGCATTGGCACGGTCAAGGATATCGCCCAGCCGTTCCAGCACCTGCCGTTCGAAACTGCGATACAGCGCCAGCTGTACCTCGACGCTCAGCGCGTCCTGTTCGGCAATCCGGCGCACCATCGCGCACAGTGCCTGCGGCGCCAGCGGCAGGGTGTCGGCCTCGAAGGCCGGCGCCGCCGCCAATACCCCCAGGCGTTGGCCCAGCAGGTTCAGTGTGTTGGTTGAACGCAGGGTCTCGCGCCGCACCATCTCGGTCAGCAGCAGGTCGCGATCCACTTCGTGCTCATCAACCAGCGACAGCCCGAGCATGCCCGGCAGCGCTGGTGGCGTAGCACTGGTGCTGACACCGCTGGCCGGTTCGCGCAACCGTGCGAGGGCGTCGGCAACGGCATCAAGCATGCGGTCGGCGAAGTGACCGGCGAAGGCGTGCAGCTGTCCACGCTGGGCCATCAGCTCGGCTTGCTGCTGCGGATTGCGTGCGCGATCGGCGTCGTGCAGCAGGGTCTGCTCCAGCGCTTCGACAGTCAGGATCAGGGGCGCGGCCAGCGTCTGCCGGCACAGGCCGATCAGCGCGCCCAGCAGCTCACGTACCCGCGGTGGCAGGTCGCTGGCGGCCAGGCGGTTCTTGTCGGCAGGAGTGATGGAAAAGACAGCTGACATCGGCAGGCGGTACCCGGATTCCCGCGGATCGATCTGGTGAATCTACCGTGTCGGCCGCTGTCGGCGCTACTTTAGGGCGAATGTGCATCCCGTTCGCCAGGCATGGCCCGACCGATGAACGGTAGTGCCGGCCGCTGGCCGGCAATCCGCGCCGATCGAGCTGCCGGCCAGCGGCCGGCACTACCCCTGTCAGGCGAGGATCACTCCTCCAGGAACAGGCTCACCACATCATTGGTGAAGCGGCGGCCAAGTTCGGTCGGCTGCACATGGCCATCGGTCACGTCCAGCCAGCCGTGCCGCACGGCCTCGGCCAGCGGTGCATCCAGCACGCTGCGCGACAGCCCGGTACGCGACTCGAAATCGCGCAGGCCGAAGCCTTCGTGCAGGCGCAGCAGATTCAGCATGTACTCGAAGGGCAGGCGCTCAGGCGCGATCACATCGTCACCCCCGAACGAGGCCGGGGTGCCCGCGCTGTCCAGATAAGCCTGCGGATGCTTCAGCTTCCAGCGTCGCAGCACGTGTTCCTCGGCGCCCGAGCTGATCTTGCCGTGCGCGCCGGCACCGATGCCCAGGTAATCGCCGAAGCGCCAGTAGTTCAGGTTGTGCGCGCTCTGCCGGCCAGGGCGTGCGTAGGCGCTCACCTCGTACTGGCCGAAACCGGCCTGCGCCAGCAGCGCCTGGCAGTGTTCCTGCATGTCCCAGGCGTTGTCTTCATCGGGAATGCCCTGCGGCGGCCGCGCGAAGAACACCGTGTTCGGTTCCAGGGTCAGCTGGTAGTGCGAGATGTGTGCCGGCTGCAGCGCGAACGCGCGTTCCAGATCAGCCTCGGCACCGGCCAGGGTCTGTTCCGGCAGCGCGTACATCAGGTCGATGTTGAAGTTGTCGTAACCCGCGTCCTGCGCCATCTTCACCGCGCGCTCGGCTTCGCCACTGTCGTGGATGCGGCCCAGGCGCTTGAGCATCGCATCGTCGAAACTCTGGATACCGAAGCTGAGGCGATTGACGCCGGCCGCGCGATAGCGGTCGAAGCGGCCATGCTCGGCGGTGCCCGGGTTGGTTTCCAGGGTGATCTCGGCATTGGGCGCGAAACGCAGGCGTGCACTGGCCTGTTGCAGGAAACGGTCGATTGCTTCCGGCGGGAACAGGCTGGGCGTGCCGCCACCGAAGAACACGCTGTGCACCACCCGGCCCCAGACCAGCGGCAGGTCCTGGTCGAGGTCGCGCAGCAGCGCATCGATGTAGGCATCGAACGGCAGCTCGCCCTTGGCCTGGTGCGAATTGAAATCGCAGTACGGGCATTTGCGCACGCACCACGGCAGGTGCACGTACAGCGATAGCGGTGGTGGTACCAGTCGCGGCGGGCTGTCGTGGTCAGCGGAGCAGGCTTCGCCGGGCAGGTGGTTGCAGTGGTCGTGGTGGTGAGAGTGCGGCATGGACTTCATCGGTAGTGCCGGCCGCTGGCCGGCTTCCCTGGGGTCTTCAGGAGAGCATCAATACAGCGTCGCCAACTGCTGCTTGAGCTGCTGCAGGGCAATGGCACGGTGGCTGATGGCGTTCTTCAGGGCCGGCTCCATCTCCGCGGCAGTCAGGCCGTGGGTGGTGTCCAGGAATACCGGGTTGTAGCCGAAGCCATTCGTGCCACGCAGTTCGCGGATGATCTGCCCTTCCCAGCGACCTTCGCAGATCAGCGGCTGCGGGTCGGTGGCGTGGCGCAGCAGCACGATCACCGCATAGAAGCGGGCGCTGCGCTGGCCATCGGGAACGTCGGCCATCGCCTCCAGCAGCTTGGCGTTGTTGGCCGCGGCATTGGTCGGGTGGCCGGCATAGCGCGCGCTGTACAGGCCCGGTGCACCGCCGAGGGCATCGACGATCAGGCCCGAATCATCGGCCAGCGCCGGCAGGCCGGTCGCTTCGCAAGCCGCGCGCGCCTTCAGTAGCGCGTTCTCGACGAAGGTCAGGCCGGTTTCTTCCACGTCGTCCAGGCCCAGCTCGGCGGCCGAGGTGATCTGCAGCGGCAGGTCGGCGAGGATCTCCTGCATCTCCACCAGTTTGCCGGCGTTGTGGCTGGCCAGTACCAGTTTCTTCATTGACGAGGCTCCAGCAGGTCCCAGGTGTTGCCATACAGATCGCGGAACACCGCGACGGTTGCATAGGGTTCTTCGCGCGGCGCTTCCAGGAACTCGACCCCGGCGGCCAGCATCGCCGCGTGGTCGCGGTGGAAGTCATCGGTGTTGAGGAAGAAGGCGACGCGGCCACCGGTCTGGTTGCCGATGCGGCTGCGCTGTTCCTCGTCGCTGGCGCGGGCCAGCAGCAGGGCGGCAGCGCTGCCGTCGGTTGGCCCCACCACCACCCAGCGCTTGTGGCCCTGGTCGATGTCCTCCAGCAGTGCGAAGCCGAGCTTGCCGGTGTACCAGGCAATGGCTTCGTCGTAGTCGGCCACCACCAGGGTGGTCAGGGCGATGCGCCGGTTCATGCCGACAGCGCCGCCTGCTGTGCGTCCAGCAGCTCGCGCACGCCCTTCTCGGCCAGGCCCAGCAGTGCGTCCAGTTCATCGCGGCGGAAGGCGTGGCCTTCGGCGGTACCCTGCAGTTCGATGAAACCGCCGCCGTCGTTCATCACTACGTTCATGTCGGTGTCGCAGTCGCTGTCTTCGGCGTAGTCCAGGTCCAGCACCGGGGTGCCGCGGTAGACGCCCACGGACACCGCTGCCACTGCACCCAGGATCGGGTTGCGCTTGATGTCGCCACGCTTCATCAGCACGTTCACCGCATCGACCAGGGCCACGTAGGCGCCGGTGATGGCGGCGGTGCGGGTGCCGCCGTCGGCCTGCAGCACGTCGCAGTCGAGGGTGATGGTGCGCTCGCCCAGGGCATTGCGGTCCACGCAGGCACGCAGGCTGCGGCCGATCAGGCGCTGGATCTCCAGGGTGCGGCCGCCCTGCTTGCCACGGGCGGCTTCACGGTCGCTGCGGGTGTGGGTGGCGCGCGGCAGCATGCCGTATTCGGCGGTGACCCAGCCTTCGCCCTTGCCGCGCAGGAAGCCCGGCACGCGGTTCTCGACGCTGGCGGTGCACAGCACACGGGTTTCACCGAAGCACACCAGCACCGAACCTTCGGCGTGGCGGGTGAAGCCGCGTTGGATGACGACCGGGCGGAGCTGGTCGGGCTGGCGGCCGCTGGGGCGGGAATCGGACATGGTGCGGGTTCCGTAATGGCGAGGGAGTACGCCGCCACGCCCGCGGCCTTCACGGGGCGGGCAAGGGGGCTCTGGTGAGGGCGCTAGGGTACCATTCCCCCTTTGCACGCACCGGACACAATCCATGATTCGAAGCATGACCGCCTATGCCGGCGGCGAGCGGGTCACCCCGTGGGGCACGCTGGGCTGCGAGCTGCGCTCGGTCAACCACCGCTTCCTGGAGGTCGGCACCCGCCTGCCCGAGGAACTGCGGGCGCTCGAGCCGCAGCTGCGCGAGCGTATCGCCGCGCGCCTGAGCCGCGGCAAGCTGGATCTGGTGATGCGCCTGCGCGCGCCGGAAGCGGCCGCCAACCTGCAGGTGGACGAGGCCCTGCTGGGCCAGCTGGGGCGCCTGGCCCACCGCCTGACCTCCGATTTCCCCAACCTGCAGGTCAGCTTCACCGACCTGCTGCAGCTGCCGGGCGTGACCCGTGGCGAGGCCACCGATGCCGCCGCCCTGCAGGTCGAGGCACTGGCCCTGCTGGACCAGGTGCTGGACGGCTTCGTCGAGGCCCGTGAGCGCGAAGGCGGCAAGTTGTCCGCGGCCATCAGCGAGCGCGTGGATGGCATCGAACGCATCGCTACAGAAGTACGCACCTTGATTCCGGCCATTCGCGACGGCCAGCGCACCAAGCTGGCCGCACGCCTGGCCGACCTGCCGCACCCGGTCGACCCCGGCCGCGCCGAGCAGGAACTGGTGCTGTGGCTGCAGAAGCTGGACGTGGATGAAGAGCTGGACCGCCTCGGCAGCCACATCGTCGAGATCCGCCGCGTGCTCAAGCAGCGCGAGCCGGTCGGCCGCCGCCTGGACTTCCTGCTGCAGGAGTTCAACCGCGAAGCCAACACGCTGGGCTCGAAGTCGGTGGACAGCCGTACGTCCAATGCCGCGGTGGAGCTGAAGGTGCTGATCGACCAGATCCGCGAACAGGTGCAGAACATCGAGTGATAGGGCGTGGCCGGGCGTGCCGTCAGGTCATCGAAGATGCGTGCCCTGGCGGTTGGGACGAGCGTGTGATGGGTGATCATTGATCCGCGTGGGTACGCATTTGGGGGATATTCAACGTCTCCACTTCGATGCGCGGGCTGCGCCTACCTCCCTAGCGCTGCAGCAGTACGGTGTATTGCTTGTAGCTAAACTGCTGGTTCCGTTTCTGATTCCCGGTACCGACAAGGACGTCAACGCTTTGCAGGACTTTGACAGCCGCGCTGGCGGTGGGAAATGTCACCCCCAGCCTTTCAGCTGCAAATGTAATGGTGAAGCGCGGCATCGTAGGCAGCATTTCGAACAAGCGGATCGCCTGCACCGTGCCGTCTTTCGCAGCCATGACCTTTCTCCGGTCGGCTGCGATGAGTGAGGCGATGTCGATGATGTTTCTTTGGGCGTTCTCGGCGGCTTCGGTCGTGCAGTCGAGGAAGAAGCGGATCCAACTCTCCCAGTCGCCATCGGCGCGGATGGCCGACAGAAGCCGGTAGTACTCGTCTTGATGTTTCTTGAGTTCGCCAGAGACATAGAGCAGTGGCTCCGGCAGCAGCTTCCAGTCTTCCAGCAATGCTGCAATCAGCAAGCGGCCTATGCGCCCATTGCCATCAAGGAACGGGTGGATCGTTTCGAACTGTGCATGGATCAAGGCAATGCGGACCAGAGGAGGAAGGTCTGTCGTAGGCTCGTGGATATAGCGCTCCATCTCACCCAGCAACCGTCCGACTTCCATGTGAGGAGGGGGGACGTAAAGAGCATTGCCTGGCCGGGTACCTGCGATCCAGTTCTGGGAGCGGCGCACTTCACCAGGTAACTTCTGCTCGCCGCGCGCACTGTTCAAAAGGATGCTATGTGCTTCGCACAACAGGCGCGTTGAGATCGGCAGGCCCCAATCGTGTTTCAGCTGGTCTCGCACATACGCGAACGCTTGCAGGTAATTCGTCACGTCGCTGACGTCTGTGGTACTGGCCACGTCGATTCCGGATTCTTGATCCAGCAGATCCGTCAGTGTCGCCTGAGTGCCCTCCATCTGGGAGGTCAACAAGGCCTCCTTGCGGATGGAGCTGTAGATCAGCCATTCAGCAGAAGCGACCAAACCTGACATGGCGGAGAGCCGTCCCAGCGCCGCCTCGGCTGCCGCATTGGCCATGTAGCAAGCAGGATCAAGGGGCGGCATCGTAGGCGGCAATGGATGGGGCACGAAGGCCTTGACAAGCTCGCCGCCCGAATCGGTGGTGGTGTAAGTGCCGGTGGTCCTGGGCATTTGCGCTCCTGGCGAGGCGTTGTTAAAGGGATCTTTAAGAATCCCGGCCGCTATTAAAACATGCTTTAATAGTGCTGAGGTTGCTCCCAGTGGCACGTTATCCGAGCAAACCGATGAAGTGGTGCCGCCGCCATGGCTGCGGATCTCAACGACGGGGGATGCGCGCCCGAGGCAAGAACATCTCAAACCACGCTGACGCCCGCCGCTCCCTCGCTCAAGCGCCCCAGCATGGCCGCCTGGCCGAACCCCGCATCGCGGAAGCAGGCCAGCACCGCATCCAACGCTTCCGGCGCACAGGACACCAGCAGACCGCCGCTGGTCTGCGGGTCGGTCAGCAGTGGCTGCCAGTGGGTGGCCAAGCCTTCGGCGAAGCGCACCTCGGCGCCATACGAGGCCCAGTTGCGGTTGGAGGCGCCGGTTACGCAGCCACGTTGCAGCAGGTCCAGGGTCTGCGGCAGCAGCGGCACCTGTGCACTGTCCACCTCGGCGGCCACGCCACTGGCGCGGCACACTTCCAGCAGGTGGCCGAGCAGGCCGAAGCCGGTGACGTCGGTCATGGCATGCACGCCGTCCAGCGCGGCAAGGGGCAGGCCCACGCTGTTCAGGCGGGTGGTTGACTCGATCAACTGCCGGTAGCCGTCGGCATCCAGCACCTCCTTCTTCAGCGCCGACGAATACACACCCACGCCCAACGGCTTGCCCAGCACGAGCACGTCGCCAGCGCGGGCATCGGCATTGCGCTTGAGCCGCTGCGGATCGACCACGCCGATCGCGGCCAGGCCGTAGATGGGTTCCACCGAATCGATGCTGTGGCCACCAGCCACCACGATGCCGGCATCAGCACAGGCGCGTTCGCCACCCTGCAGGATGCCGCGGATGGTGTCCTGCGGCAGGCTGTTGATCGGCATGCCGACGATGGCCAGTGCGAACAGCGGGCGCGCGCCCATCGCGTACAGGTCCGACAGCGCATTGGTGGCGGCGATGCGGCCGAAGTCGAACGGGTCGTCGACAATCGGCATGAAGAAGTCGGTGGTGGCGACGATCGCCTGCCGGTCATCGAGGCGGTACACCGCGGCGTCGTCGCTGGTCTCGCGGCCGACCAGCAGCTCGGCCGGTGCCGGAAGCGCTGGAACGCCACGCAGCAGTTCGGTCAGCACGCCCGGCGCGATCTTGCAGCCGCAGCCACCGCCATGCGCGAGAGACGTCAGTCGTTGCGGGGCATCGGCCGTTGAAGGAGCGGGGGACTGCGCGTGCGTGGCCATGCCGACATCTCCTGCGGGAACGCGAATGGCGGAAGGCAGCAGGAGTCGAACCTACCAGGGAACGATCGACGCCCCCTACTGGGTTTGAAGCCCAGCCGCATGCCCGGATGCGCATGCCTTCCGAAAGTACGGCGGTACCGGTGGGCTCAGTCGCGGGCCGCGTTCCACTGCAGGTCGCCGCGCGGCCGATGCTGGTCACCGACGCGTCGAGTGTAGCCAACGCGATTGAAGAACTCCAAGATCTGGATGCTGCGTTTGCGGCCCAGGCCGATGGCATCGCGGAACGTGGCCGCATCCACCGTGCCGCTGGCCTGTGACAGCTGCGCGACGATCGCGGCGAGTTCCGCAATGCGTGCGGGTGCATAGAACAGGTCCGGCACCACCTGGAACAGCTCGCCACGTGCGGCGGCGCGGCGCAGGACGGCGCGGACTTCGTCT
Source organism: Stenotrophomonas mexicanensis (assembly GCF_032911605.1). NCBI lineage: Bacteria > Pseudomonadati > Pseudomonadota > Gammaproteobacteria > Lysobacterales > Lysobacteraceae > Stenotrophomonas > Stenotrophomonas mexicanensis. The sequence continues at coordinate 4,279 of NZ_JAWJTG010000027.1, read as the reverse complement.
TCGGCCAGTCCGGCGTCGGCGGCCAGGGTGCGCACCCACGGTGGATCGAAGCCACCGGCGTGCAGTTGCGGCAGCACGCGTTCCAGCAGGAGACGTTCGCGTTCCGGTGGCGCATGGTCATGGCCGGGCAGGCGCCACCATGCGCCCACGCGCTGCAGCGTGCCATCGGCCAGCAGGTCCTGCAGCAGCGCATTCCACAGGTCGCTCGCCAGCATGGGCAGGGTGCTGCGCTGCAGGCGTCCGCTGTCGACGCCGGGTTCGTCCGGGCGTCGTTCATGCCAGCCGCGCAGCGAGATGATCACCTGCTCGCGCAGCGCCTGCCAGTGCGAGGCGAGGATGATCACCGCGTCATCGCGGGTCGCGATGCGTCGCGCGTCCTCGGGCAGGTCGATGCGGTCGGCGGCGCGTCGGCAATAGCGTTGCAGCGCGGTGAGGGGAATGCCGGCAGGTGCCTGCTGCAGCAGCGAGACAACACCGGCACCGGCCGCCAGCTGCTCCAGTGCCTCCAGCCAGGCCAGTCGTGCAGGACTGCGCCGACGCCGCTGCGGAGGATCCGGATCGAGCACGACGCCACCGCCCAGCGTGTGAGTCGCGGCGGAATCGCGGGCGATGAAGCGATCGCCACACATCGCGCAGACCTCTGCATCGAACACCAGCTGCACCAACTGACCATCGCCTTGGTCGTGGTCTTCCAACAGCACTACATGGGCCTGCCGGTGCATCGTGCCCCAGTGGATGTGCAGCGGTGACCAGTCGCGCAACGGTGCGGCCAACGCGGACAGCCGCAGTCGCACATCAACGCGGGTAGTGGCCAGCAGTGCGCGTGGATCGGCGATCCAGTCGCCACGGCGGATGTCGTCGCGGGCGATGGCGGCCAGGTTCAGTGCACAGCGTTGCCCAGCCATCGCGTGCTCGCTGGCCTGGTTCTGCGCATGGATGCTGCGTACGCGCACGTCGGTGGCGGCTGGCATCAGCTGCAGATGCTCACCCACCGCGGCGATGCCGCCATGCACCGCGCCGGTTACCAGCGTGCCGTGGCCGGCCAGCGAGAACACGCGGTCCACCGGCATGCGGAACAGTTCGCTGCGCAGCTCGGCCTGGCGTGTGCTGGCGTTGTCCGCCGCCCACGCGTGCAGCTGGGTGCGCAGTGCGATGATGCCGGCATCGTCGGGTGCAGTGCTGTTGCAGGCGAACAGAGGAGAGTCCTGCAGCGGTGTCGCGGCCAGCAGCGCGGCAATCTCGATCTCGACCCGTGCGAGGCGCGCCGCATCCACACGGTCGATCTTGGTCAGCGCCACCGCGCCACGATCCACGCCCAGCAGCTGCAGGATGGCCAGATGCTCGCGGGTCTGTGGCATTACGCCGTCGTCGGCAGCGATCACCAGCAGGGCGACATCGATACCCGTGGCGCCGGCCACCATCGTGTGCACGAAGCGCTCATGGCCTGGCACGTCGACGAAACCCAGCGTCGCAGCCGGGCCTTCGGCGTCCCTGCTTTCCACCGGGACATAGGCGTAGCCCAGTTCGATCGATATACCGCGCGTTCGCTCTTCCTGCAGGCGATCGGTTTCGATGCCGGTCAGTGCGCGTACCAGGCTGGTTTTGCCATGGTCGATATGCCCGGCGGTGCCGACGATCATGCCTGCAGCGTGCTCCACTGGGCGAGGAAGTCGGCTTCGTCGGCCGGTTCCAGGCAGCGCAGGTCCAGCCACAGCGCGTCATCGGCAATGCGGCCCAGCACGGGTCGCGGCAGCTGACGCAAGCGCTTGGCCAGGCGATCCAGTCCGCCACGGCGCGCGCTGGTAATGCGCAGTCCGGCGCTGGCCAGCTGCGCCTGTGGCTGGGCGCCGCTGCCGATCTGGCTCTGCATTGGTGACCGTTCAAGATCGTAGTCGGCCGCGAGCACGGAACGCATCGGCTGCAGCAGGCGCTGGGCCTGCACATCGATGTCCTCCTGCGTGCGTGACAGGGTGCGCAGGGTCGGCAGTCGCTGTGCCAGCAGCTCCGGCTCGCGGTACAGGGCCAGCACCGCTTCCAGTGCGGCCAGGCCCATCTTGTCCATGCGCAGTGCCCGCTTCAGCGGGTTGCGGTTGATCCGCGCGATCAGGTCGGCGCGGCCGGCGATGATGCCGGCCTGCGGCCCGCCCAGCAGCTTGTCGCCACTGAACGACACCAGGTCGGCGCCGGCCGCCAGCGTTTCCTGCACGGTGGGCTCGTGCGGCAGGCCGAAGACCGCCAGATCGCACAGACTGCCGCTACCCAGGTCCACCACCAGCGGCAGGCCGTGCTCGTGCGCGATCGCGGCCATCGCCGCGGTGTCGACCTTGGCGGTGAAGCCGGTGATCGCGTAGTTGCTGGCGTGCACCTCCATCAGCAGCGCGGTGCGCGTGCCGATGGCATTGGCGAAGTCAGCCGGATGGGTACGGTTGGTGGTGCCGACTTCCAGCAGCCGCGCACCGGCACTGCGCATCACGTCGGGAATGCGGAAGGCGCCACCGATCTCCACCAGCTCGCCGCGTGACACCACCACGTCGCGGCGGTTGGCCAGGCTGTTGAGCAGCAGCAGGACCGCCGCCGCATTGTTGTTGACCACAGTGGTGGCTTCAGCGCCGGTCAGTTCGCAGATCAATGCCTGCACCCGTGCATCGCGGTCGCCGCGACGGCCGCGGCTGATGTCGAACTCCAGATCCACCGGTGCGGTCATCGCGCGGGTGACCGCGTGCACGGCGGCATCCGGCAGCAAGGCGCGGCCGAGATTGGTGTGCAGCACGGTGCCGGTCAGATTGAACATCGGCTGCAGATCCTGCCGTGCGTCAGCGGCCAGTGCGGCCTCGACTGCTGCCACCAGCGCCGGGCCGTCAACCGCTTCCTGCAGCTGCGTGGCCGAGAGCTGGCCGGCGCTGATACGGTCGCGCAGCACCTGCAGGTGCGAACGCAGCAGCTGAGTGATACGGCTGCGGCCGTGGCCCTCGATCAGTGCTGCCAAGGCAGGCAGACGCAGCAACCGGTCCAGCGAGGGCAGGGCAGCGGCCGATGCCGGGGTGGGGGGCGTGGCTGTCATCGCCTCACTCGCCGTCGGATTGCCACAGCAGCGGATTCTGGCTGGCGCGCGCATACCCTTCCTCGCCCAGCAGCAGGTCCAGCGCCAGCGTGCCGAGGTCATCGGCCACCGGCTCCAGCGACGGGTCTTTCTCCAGATACAGGATCTTGCGATAGCTGTGGCAGTGGTCGCAGGTCTCGGCACGGACCGCGCTCTCGCGCACCGCCTCGCCGCTGTCGCCGTCCACATCGGCCAGGGCGCGATAGGCGATGTCCTTGCCGGCGGCACCACACTGGCTGCACTGCACGCGCACGTAGTGCCACTGGCAGGCGCACAGCGAGCACGACAGGTAGCGGTAGGAGGCATAGGGCGGCCGCGCCTGCACCACGCTGACCACCGGCAGGGTGCCGCACAGCGGGCACAGCCCCGGTGCATCGGCCAGCGGTTTCAGCTCGGTGGGGCGGAAGCTGTCCGCCAGCACCGCCCAGTAGACCTGCAGCGCGTTCATCACCAGCAGCGCAGCCACCGCATCCACCGACGGCGCGTCATCACGCTCCAGCACCGCATGCGCCTGCGCATCCAGCCAGGCGTCGTCGGCCGCGGCGACGCGCTGCAGCTCCTGACGGGTTTCCATCGGCAGCCCGGCCTCGTCGGCACAGTGCTGGCACAGCGTGCGCAGCCAGTCGCGCCAACGGCCATCCAGCTGAAGTGTGTTGGCGGGCCGCAACGGCATGCCGGCGCCGGCCGCCGCACTCGACTGCTGTGCACGCGCCTGTGCCTGAAGTTCCTCGCGTTGCAGCGGTGTCAGATCCTCCAGCAGCGCCTGCTGCGCATCAGCCAGCGCAGCCAGAAGCTGCAGGTAACCACCGATGGCACTGTGTCCCGCCAGACTGCGGAGTCGGTCCGCACGTCCGGCAAACAGCGACGCGGTATCGGGCAGGATGATGCGCGGAACATCGCGCGAGGCCAGCGTCTCGATCTCACCGGGTTCAAGGATGCGTTGCGCCATGCAGGGCCAGCCAGAAGAACCAGGCTCCATCCTCGCCGTTGTCGTCGCTGGCGTCCAGCGTGTTCCAGGCAAAGCAGTCGAGCATCGCTCGACTCTACAAAAGTGGATCCCGACCGTTGGTCGGGATTCGATCAGTGCCGACCAACGGTCGGCACCCACCATCAGATCGCAGAAGTCTGTCGAAGGCGGGGTGGGTCCGGTTGCGGGGGCGTGAGCCGCATGGGCCCGAG
>NZ_JAWJTG010000026.1:0-69572 GCF_032911605.1 Stenotrophomonas mexicanensis | reverse complement strand
AGGACTGCGCACACGAGCAAGCGGCGACCGAGCTTACATGGACGTACTTGCAGCGTCCCCCGCGACCGGACCCACCCCGCCATCCCTCAGGAAACCCGCTCTTGACGTTGATGTTGACGTTGATCCAGCGGGTGCAGGGCCGCAGGCCCTGCCGCTACCCCTCTTCCCGCCGTCCGCGCAGGATGTCCCGGAACCACTGCCGGTGGTGCTTGTACGCCCACCCGTAGGTCACCTTGCCCTGGGTCATCGCCCGCACCGAACCCTTGATCCAGATCGCTGCATAGATGTGCACCACGATCGCGCACACCAGCACCCAGCCGAACAGCGCATGGGCGAGCACCGAGAAGCGGATCACCCCGATCGGAAAGAAGTGGCTGAAGTACTGCCGCCAGATCACGAAGCCGGTCAGCAGCAGCGCCGAAAGGCAACCGATGATGGCCCAGAACAGCAGTTTCTGGCCGGCATTGAAGCGGCCCACCGGTGGCAGCTTCTCATCCTCGTTGCGCAGTACATCGCGCATGCCGCGCATCCACTTGCCATCGTCGGCGGTCGGCAGATTGTCGCGCCACATGCGGAACGCCAGCAGCGCAAAGCCCACCACCATGGCCAGGCCGATGAACGGGTGCAGGATGCGCGTCCATGGCCCACCGCCAAACAACTGGGTCAGCGGGAACAGGGCAGGGTGGAACAACGCCAGCCCGGACAGCGCGGTCAACACGAAGCAGATCGCCACAATCCAGTGATTGATGCGGGTCGGCGCGCGGTAGCGGATGATCTGCCGCGGGTGCGGGGCGTACTTCATGGCCGCTGCTCCTCTTCGATCTTCTTCGCCTCGTGCTCGGCTTCCTCTTCTTCCTCGTCATTGACCGTGTTGCGGCCGATGCCGATGTAATGCAGGAAGCCGGCGAAGGCGGTAGCGGCAATCGCCAGCACGCCCAGCGGCTTGGCCACGCCCTTCCACACCTCCACCATCGGGCTGATGCGCGGGTCCTTCGGCAGGTCGGCATACAGTTCCGGCTTGTCCACGTGCTGCAGCACGTACATCACATGGGTGCCGCCCACACCCTGCGGGTCGTACAGGCCGGCGTTCTCGTAGCCGCGCGATTTCAGGTCTTCCACGCGTCCCGCCGCGTGCTCGGTCATCGCCTGCTTGCTGCCGAAGGTGATCGCGCCGGTCGGGCAGGTCTTCACGCAGGCCGGTTCCTGGCCCACCGCCACCCGGTCCGAACACAGCGTGCACTTGTAGGCCTTGTGGTCCTTCTTGGAGATGCGCGGCACGTCGAACGGGCAACCGGTCACGCAGTAGCCGCAGCCGATGCAGTTCTCTTCCTGGAAGTCGACGATGCCGTTGGCGTACTGGATGATCGCGCCCGGCGACGGGCAGGCCTTCAGGCAGCCCGGATCGCTGCAGTGCATGCAGCCTTCCTTGCGGATCAGCCACTCCAGCTTGCCCTTCTCGTCCTCGTACTCGCGGAACTTCATCACCGTCCACGACTGTTCGCTCAGGTCGGGCGGGTTGTCATAGCTGCCGACGCAGCTGCCGACCTCGTCGCGAAGGTCGTTCCACTCCATGCAGGCGACCTGGCAGGCCTTGCAGCCGATGCACTTGCTCACATCGATCAACTTGGCGACCTGGCCGGTGTGCGCGCCACGCGCCTCCGGCGAGGGCGTGGTGGTGGCCGAGCGGCGGATGATGTCCAGGGATTGCAGTGACATGGCGTGTCTCCTACACCTTCTCGACCTTGACCAGGATGCACTTTGATTCGGGCGTCTGCGAGTTGCCGTCACCGATGGCGTTGGTCAGCGTATTGGCGATGTATCCGGGCTTGGCCGCACCGAGGAAGCCCCAGTGGATCGGCACGCCCACCTGGTGCACGGTTCTGCCATCAATCTGCAGGGCCTTGATGCGCTTGGTCACCATCGCCACCGCTTCGATGTGCCCGCGCTTGGAACTGACCCGCACGCGGCTGCCGTTGTTGATGCCCAGCTCATCGGCCAACGCCGCGCCGATCTCGACGAACTGCTCGGGCTGGATGATGGCGTTCAACTTGCCGTGCTTGGTCCAGAAGTGGAAATGCTCGGTCAGGCGGTAGGTGGTGGCCACATGCGGGAACTCGTCCGGCGAACCGATCTGTGCGCGATCGCTGGCGAACACGCGCGCCGCCGGGTTGTTCAACGTCAGTGCCTGACCGGGGCTGAGCGGGTTGCTGCGCAGCGGTGTATCGAACGGTTCGTAGTGCTCCGGGAACGGGCCCTCGGCCATGCCGGCCTTGGCGAAGAAGCGGGCGATGCCTTCCGGGTTCATGATGAACGGGCCCATGCCGCCGGCGGGATCTTCATCCGCCTTGAAGTCCGGCACGTCCACGCTGCCCCAGTTCTTGCCGTTCCAGGCCAGCAGCGTGCGCCGCGGATCGAACGGCTGGCCGGCCACGTCGCACGAGGCGCGGTTGTACATCACCCGGCGATTGGCCGGCCACGCCCAGGCCCAGCCCAGCGTGTTGCCGATGCCGGTGGGGTCGCTGTTGTCACGTCGCGCCATCATGTTGCCGGTCGGGCCCCAGGCGCCGATGTAGATCCAGCAGCCGGAGGACGTGCTGCCGTCGTCGCGCAGGTCGCCGAATGCCGCCAGCTGCTCGCCGGCCTTGCGCACCAGCTTGGTCGGGTCCTTCGGATCGAACACGTCGGCCAGTGCCTTGCCGTTGTATTCCATCGCCAGTTCTTCCGGCGTCGGCAGTTCCGGGTTGGAGTACTTCCAGGCCAGGTCGCGCACCGGCTCCCACCACGCACCGCCGTCCTTTTCGTACATCGCTTTGATGCGATGGAACAGCTCGGACATGATCTCGATGTCGCTGCGCGCTTCGCCCGGCGGATTGGCACCCTTCCAGTGCCACTGCAGCCAGCGCGAGGAGTTCACCACTGCACCGTTCTCCTCTGCGAAGGAGGTGGTCGGCAAGCGGAATACTTCGGTCTGGATCGCACTGGGATCAACATCGTTCAGTGCGCCGTGGTTCTGCCAGAACGCGATGGTCTCGGTTTCCAGCGGGTCCATGCTGACCATGAACTTCAGCTTGGAGAACGCGCTGATCAGCTTGCCCTTGTTCGGCGCCGAGGCCAGCGGGTTGAAGCCCTGGCAGATGTAGCCGTGGATCTTGCCTTCGTTCATCAGCTCGTACGCCTGCAGCATGTCGTACGGCTTGTCGAGCTTGGGTAGATGGTCGAAGCACCAGTTGTTGTCGGCGGTGGCGGCGTCGCCCCACCACGACTTCATCAGGCTGACATGGAACTTCGGGTAGTTCTGCCAGAACGACATCTGGTTGGCGCGCAGTGGCTTCTGCGTGCGCTTGGCGATGTAGGCGTCATAGTCCTGCTCGTCCTGTTTCGGCAACGTCAGGTAGCCGGGCAGCAGGTCGGACATCAGGCCGATGTCGGTCAGGCCCTGGATGTTGGAATGCCCGCGCAAGGCGTTCATGCCACCACCGGCCACGCCGATGTTGCCCAGCAGCAGCTGCACCATGGTGCCGGCACGCACGTTCTGCGCACCGATCGAATGCTGCGTCCAGCCCAGCGCGTACAGGATGGTCATCGCCTTGTCCTTGCCGGCGGTGGACGCGATCATCTCCCAGACCTGGCGGATGCTGTCCGCCGGCGTGCCGCAGATGCGTTCGACCATCTCCACGGTGTAGCGCGCGTAGTGCTGCTTGAGCAGGTTGTAGACGCAGCGCGGGTCCTTCAGCGTCGGGTCGCTGCGCACGAAGCCATCGTCACCGTAGGCGTAGTCCCAGCTGGAACGGTCGTAGCTGCGCTTCTCCTCGTTGTAGCCCGAATACAGGCCGTCCTTGAAGGCGAATTCGTCCTTCACCAGGAACGACATGTCGGTGTAATTCAGCACGTATTCGTGCTGGATGCGGTCCTCGGTCAACAGGTAGTTGATCAGGCCGCCCAGGAACACGATGTCGGTGCCGGTACGGATCGGCGCATACACGTCGGCCACCGCGGCCGAGCGGTTGAAGCGCGGATCGACCACGATCAGCCGGGCCTTGTTGTGTGCCTTGGCCTCGGTCACCCATTTGAACCCGCACGGGTGTGCCTCGGCGGCATTGCCACCCATGATCAGGATCAGGTCGGCATTCTTGATGTCGACCCAGTGATTCGTCATCGCACCACGGCCTAGCGTCGGGGCAAGACCTGCCACCGTCGGGCCGTGTCAGACACGTGCCTGGTTGTCGAATGCCAGCATGCCAAGGGAGCGCACGACCTTGTGGGTCAGCACCGCGGTTTCATTGCTGGTCGCCGAGGCCGCCAGCATGCCGGTGGTCAGCCAGCGGTTGACCGTCTGCCCGGCCTCGTTCTTCTGCACGAAGTTGGCATCGCGGTCTTCCTTCATCAGCCGCGCGATGCGGTCCAGCGCATCGTCCCAGCTCAGCCGCTTCCACTCGTTCGAGCCCGGCGCGCGGTACTCGGGGTAGAGCAGGCGCGACTTGCTGTGGATGATGTCGGCCAGGCCGGCACCCTTCGGGCACAGCGTGCCGCGGTTGACCGGATGGTCCGGGTCACCCTCGATATGGAAGATGCTCGGCTCGGCGTTCTTGGCGCCATCGCCGAGGCTGTACATCAGGATGCCGCAGGCCACCGAACAATACGTACAGGTGTTGCGGGTCTCGGTCGCGCGGATCAGCTTGTACTGCCTGACCTCCGCGAGCGCGATGCCGGGCGCGAAGCCCATCAATGCCAGGCTGGAGCCGACCAGGGTTGTCCCGGTCACTTTCAGGAACTGGCGGCGGCTCATCGATGGCATGCCGTTCTCCTGGGATGGCGGGGAGGCGCAGGCCTCCGGGCTGTCGTTGGGTACGGCCCGGTTATAGCACAGGCCCCCGCACGCCCATGTGGCACAAGGCCCGGCGCCTGCCGGACGGGCGCGCAACGCGGCCGCTCTGGTAAAGTTGCGTGCCCGCCCCCCGGGGAAGCGTCTGCCGGGCCTGGTTCCAGAATGTTCCGCGCAGCCCCCGCCGTCCTGGCGCGATCCTCCGCGCCGGATCTGGAACACCGAGGAAAAATTTTGCGAAATCAACCCGTTGGACTCCCCGCATGAGCGCCCCGTCGAAGCCGTCGGACGCCGTTGCGCGCGGCACGCTGTACATCGTTGCCGCCCCTTCCGGCGCCGGCAAGAGCAGCATCGTCAATGCCACCCTGGCGCGTGACCCGCAGATCGCCCTGTCGATCTCCTTCACCTCGCGCGCGATGCGCCCGGGTGAAGTGAATGGCCAGCACTACCATTTCGTCTCTGCGGAGAAGTTCGAGGAAATGATCGCCGCCGGCGACTTCTTCGAGCATGCCTGGGTGCACGGTGACTGGAAGGGCACCGCCCGCCAGTCGGTGGAGCCGCAGCTGGCCGCCGGCCAGGACGTGCTGCTGGAAATCGACTGGCAGGGCGCGCAGCAGGTACGCCAGCTGGTGCCGGGCACGGTCACCGTGTTCATCCTGCCGCCGTCCAAGCAGGCCCTGCAGGACCGCATGCGCAAGCGCGGCCAGGACAGCGAGGCGGTCATCGCCCAGCGCCTGGGCGCAGCCCGTGACGAGATGCTGCACTTCAACGAGTTCGACTACGTGATCGTCAACGAGGTGTTCGACACCGCCGTGGACGAACTGTGCGCCATCTTCACCGCCAGCCGCCTGCGCCGGGAGGCCCAGAAGGTCCGCCACGCTGGGCTGATCCAGGCCCTGTTGACCCCCGATCCGGGCGCAACTGACTGATTCCAAAAGAATCGGGTGGGGGTTGGCTTGATTTTGTCCAGCCCCTGCCAGTACACTCCGTCCCCTTTCCCTCATTCGACTGAGCGGCCGACCGGTCGCCGGGAGCCCGTATGGCCCGCATCACCGTAGAAGATTGCCTGGAAGTCGTTAACAACCGTTTCGAACTGGTCATGATGGCTTCCAAGCGTGCCCGCCAGCTCGCCAACGGCGTGCAGGCCACGCTGGACAACAGCGAGACCGAGGACAAGCCGACCGTGCTGGCGCTGCGCGAAATCGCTGCCCGCAAGATCGACAACGCGCTGATCGACGAAGTCGAGAAGGCCGAGCGTGAGCGCGCAGAGCGCGAAGCGCTGGAGTGGGCTGCCGCGGAAGTGGTCGCCGACGAAGACATGTCCAAGAACGACGATTGATCGCATCGATCAACGTAATCGTTGGATGTGCCGAACAGCCCGCCCCGTGCGGGCTGTTTCGCATTCAGGATTTGCCGTAAACGTCGCGCTGGAATAGGCTGCGGGCATGAACCCAGGCCCCACTGCCAAGGTCGCCGCAGCCCCCGCTGCCGCCGTACCCGACTACGTCCTCCAGCTTGAACGCGCCGCCCATTACCTGCCGCCGGAACAGCTGCCGCTGTTGCGCCGTGCCTGGGAAGTCGGAGCCGCCGCACACGCCGGGCAGACGCGCAAGTCGGGCGAGCCCTATATCACCCATCCGGTGGCCGTGGCCCAGGTGCTGGCCGAGCTCGGCCTGGACGTGGAAGCGCTGATCGCCGCGATCCTGCACGACACCATCGAAGACACCCCGCTGACCCGTGAGGCGCTGGCCGCCGAGTTCGGCGAAGCCGTGGCCGAACTGGTCGACGGCGTGACCAAGCTGGACAAGCTGAAGTTCCGCGACCGCCAGGAAGCGGCCGCTGAGAGCTTCCGCAAGATGCTGCTGGCGATGTCGCGCGACCTGCGCGTGATCATGATCAAGCTGGCCGACCGTCTGCACAACATGCGCACGCTGGGCGCGCAGAGCCGCGAAGCGCGCGGCCGCATCGCCCGCGAGACGCTGGAGATCTACGCGCCCATCGCCCAGCGCCTGGGCATGAGCCTGGTCAAGAGCGAGCTGCAGAACCTCGGTTTCAAGGCGCTGTATCCGTGGCGCCACGCGATCCTGGAAAAGCACATCCGCAGCCAGCCGGTGGTCCGCCGCGAAGCGCTGGCGCAGGTGGAAGTGCAGCTGTCGCAGCGGTTGGCGAAGGAAGGCATCGAGCACCGCCTGGTCAGCCGCATCAAGACCCCGTGGAGCATCTACAACAAGATGCGCGACGAGAACAAAACCTTCGATCAGGTGATGGACGTGTTCGGCTTCCGCCTGGTGGTGCGCAGCGTGCCCAGCTGCTACCACGCGCTGGGTTCGGTGCATGCCACGTTCAAGCCGCTGGATGGGCGTTTCCGCGATTTCATCGCCATTCCCAAGGCCAACGGTTACCAGTCGCTGCATACGGTGCTGTTCGGGCCGTATGGTTCGCCCATCGAAGTGCAGATCCGCACCGAAGAGATGGACCTGATCGCCGAACGTGGCGTGGCCGCGCACTGGACCTACAAGTTCGGCGGCGATTCACCGAACAGTGCGCAGAGCCGCGCACACGCCTGGATCGTTGAACTGATCGACTCGCAGCGTGCCGCCGGTTCCTCGCTGGAGTTCCTCGACAACGTCAAGGTCGACCTGTTCCCGGACGAGGTCTACCTGTTCACCCCGAAGGGCAAGATCCTGGCCCTGCCGCGCAACTCCACCGCGCTGGACTTCGCCTACGCCGTGCACACCGACGTCGGCAACATGGCCGTGGCCTCGCGCGTGGACAAGAAGCTGGTGCCGTTGCGCACCAAGCTGGTGTCGGGCCAGTCGGTGGAGATCATCACCGCACGCTCGGCCACGCCGAAACCGCAGTGGCTGGAATTCGTGGTTACCAGCAAGGCGCGCACCGCCATCCGCCACCAGCTCAAGCAGCTGGAGCACGAAGACGCTGTGCAGCTCGGCCACCGCATGCTCGATCGTGCGCTGGAGGCGATGGATTCCTCGTTGGAGCGGCTGCCGAAGGGGCGCCTGGATGCGTTCCTCGCCGAGCACCGCTTCCCGCGCCTGGAGGCGCTGCTGGCCGAGGTCGCACTGGGCAACTGGATGCCGACGCAGGCTGCACAGGCGCTGATGGCCTACGCCGAACTGCGTGGCGGCCCGCATTCGCGCCACCACTCGCAGGAAAAGATCCTGATCAACGGCAGCGAGCGCGGCGTGGTCACCTTCGCGGGCTGCTGCCAGCCGATTCCCGGCGACGAGATCATGGGCTACCACACCGCCGGCAAGGGCATCGTGGTGCACCGCATGGACTGCCCGAACCTGGCCGAGCTGCGCAAGTCGCCCGAGCGCTGGGTGCCGATCGGCTGGGACACCACTGTTTCCGGCGACTACGACACCTCGCTGGTGGTGGAAGTGGAGAACGGCACCGGCGTGCTGGCGCAGCTGGCCGCCGCCATCGCGCAGAGCCATTCCAACATCGAGCGCGTGGACTACCTGGACCGTGATTTCAACGCCGCCGTGCTGGCGTTCAACATCCAGGTGCGCGACCGCAACCATCTGGCCGAAGTGATGCGCCGCCTGCGCCGCCTGTCGGTCGTGCAGTCGGTACGCCGCCAGTAACGCGAACCCGGTAGTGCCGGCCGCTGGCCGGCAACTTCGCCGTGCTTCCGACGTTCATGGGTTTGCCGGCCAGCGGCCGGCACTACCGAAGCGGCGCGGTGGATCCACGCCATGCGTGGATGCGCCCCCACCCGGTACAATCACCGCTCTGTTTTCCCCCAAGCACCGGAGCGATCCATGTCCCGCCAGATCATCAACACCGAAAAGGCCCCCGCCGCCATCGGCCCGTACTCGCAGGCCGTGCGCGCCGGCAACACCGTGTATTTCTCCGGCCAGATCCCGCTCGACCCGGCTACCGGCGACATCGTCGGCGCCGGTGACGTCGAAGCACAGGCCCGCCGCGCCTTCGACAACCTCAAGGCCGTGGCCGAAGCCGCTGGCGGCTCGCTGGACAAGGTCGTGCGCCTGGGCCTGTACCTGACCGACCTGGGCGAGTTCGCCAAGGTCAATGCGGTCATGCAGGACTACTTCCAGGCCCCGTACCCGGCCCGTTCCACGATCGAAGTCTCCGGCCTGCCGAAGGGCGCCAACTTCGAGGTCGACGCGGTGATGGTCATCGACTGACCGCCACGTGGCACGCAAGGCGGCGGTCACCCCGGTCCTGTCACCGTCCGGCGAAGCATCCCTGGCGATGCTCGCTGGCGTGGGTCCGGCCGTGGCCGCCAAACTGCAGGCGCGTGGCCTCGCCACCCTGCAGGATCTCTGGCTTCATCTGCCGCTGCGCTATGAAGACCGGACCCGGCTGACCCGCATCGAAGACCTGCGTAACGGCGTACCAGCGCAGGTGGAAGGGCGGGTGGTCGCGGTCGAGCGCGGCATGCGCTACCGGCCGATGCTGAAAGTTGCGGTGGAAGACGAAGGGCAGGGCACCCTGGTGCTGCGCTTCTTCCACTTCCGCCAGCAGCAGGTCGGCCAGTTCGCGGTCGGCAACCGGCTGCGCTGCTTCGGCACCCCCAAACCCGGCCATCTCGGCCTGGAAATCGTCCATCCCAGCTACCAGGTGCTGGGCCGCAACGACGATCCCGAACTCGGCGACCGCCTCGACCCGGTGTATCCCACCGTCGAAGGCGTTGGCCCGATGACGATGCGCAAGCTGATCGGCCAGGCCCTGGATCGCCTGCCCGAGGAAAGCACGCTGGAACTGCTGCCCAGCGGCTGGCTGGATGGCCTAGGCCTGCCGTCGCTGCGCAGCGCGTTGCTGACCGTACACCGGCCGCCGCCGGATGCCGATCTGGCCGCCTTGGCAGCAGGCACCCACCCGGCGCAGCGTCGCCTGGCGATGGAAGAGCTGCTGGCCCACCACCTCAGCCTGCGTCGTCAGCGCATCGCCTTGCAGGCGCACCATGCGCCGCCGCTGGCCGGCCCCGGCAAGCTGGCCAAGGCGCTGCTGAAACAGCTGCCGTTCGCGCTGACCGGCGCACAGGCGCGCGTGTTCAAGCAGATCCGTGAAGACCTCGCACGGCCCAGCCCGATGCTGCGGCTTGTGCAGGGCGACGTCGGCTCCGGCAAGACCGTGGTCGCCGCACTGGCCGCGATGCTGGCAGTCGAGCAGGATAAGCAGGTCGCATTGGCAGCGCCCACCGAACTGCTGGCCGAGCAGCATCTCAACAACCTGCGCGGCTGGCTGGAACCGCTCGGCGTGCGTATCGCCTGGCTGGCCGGCAAGGTCACCGGCAAGGCGCGCGCCAAGGTGATGGAGCAGGTCGCCAACGGCGAAGCGCAGGTGGTGGTCGGCACCCACGCGCTGATGCAGGAGGCGGTGGTGTTCCAGGACCTGGCCCTGGCGATCGTCGACGAACAGCACCGCTTCGGCGTGCACCAGCGACTGGCCCTGCGCGACAAGGGCGCGGGTGGCAACAGCGTGCCGCACCAGCTCGTGATGACCGCCACGCCGATTCCACGCACGCTGGCGATGTCCGAATACGCGGATCTGGATGTCTCGGCCATCGACGAACTGCCGCCGGGCCGCACCCCGGTGCAGACCGTGGCACTCAACAACGACCGCCGTCCCGAACTGATCGAGCGCATCGCGCTGGCCTGCCAGGAAGGGCGGCAGGTGTACTGGGTGTGCACGCTCATCGAGGAAAGCGAAGAGCTGGATGCAACGCCGGCGCAGGCCACCTACGAATCGCTGCAGGCGCTGTTGCCGGGCGTGCGCGTGGGGCTGGTGCATGGCCGCCTGAAAGCCGCCGAAAAGCTGGCGACGATGGTGGCGTTCAAGGCCGGTGAGATCGATCTGCTGGTGGCGACCACCGTGATTGAAGTGGGCGTGGACGTACCAAATGCCTCGCTGATGGTGATCGAGAATGCCGAGCGCCTCGGCCTGGCCCAGCTGCACCAGCTGCGCGGCCGCGTCGGTCGTGGTTCAGCGGTGTCGCGCTGCGTGCTGCTGTACCAGGCACCGCTCTCGCAGATGGCGCGCGAGCGCCTGCAGACCATGCGCGAAACCAATGATGGGTTCGTCATCGCCGAGAAGGATCTGGAGCTGCGTGGCCCCGGTGAACTGCTGGGCACCCGCCAGACCGGCCTGGCCGGTTTCCGCATTGCCGATCTGGCCCGCGACGCCGGCCTGTTGCCCGGCGTGCACGATCTTGCCGAACGCCTGCTGGCCCAGCAACCCGCGCTGGCCGATCGCGTGGTGCAACGCTGGATCGGCACCGCCGTGCGCTACGCCTCGGCGTAATGCCGCATTGGTGGGTGTGGACCCTGGTCCACACATCCACGCATGGCGTGGATCTACTGCGCGCTGCGCGCGTGAGTCGAGCATGGCTCGACTCTACAGACAGCCTTTTCGATCAATCCGTGGAAGTGTCGACCAAGGTCGACACCTACCAGAGCAGAACGTCGTTGCGACAGACCGCGGAAAACTGTCGAAGGCGGGGTGGGTCCGGGCCGGACCCACCCCGCCATCTCACGGAATGCAGACTTTTGACGTTGACGTTGACGTTGACGTCGCCTCTGCGGGTGCAGGGCGCAGCCCTGCCGAACCCCAACCCCCCATACTTGCAACGGTCATCATCCCGGTCCACACTTCGTTGCCGATCTGAAGACGGCAACGATGACCCACAAGATCCCCCTGTTGATCGACACCGACCCTGGTGTGGACGACGCCCTGGCCCTGCTGATGGCCTTTGCCGATGAACGGCATGACGTGGTCGCCCTGACCATCGCCGCCGGCAATGTCGGCCTGCAGTACACCGTCCGCAACGCCCTCAAGCTCTGCGACATCGTCGGCCGCGCCGACGTACCGGTGTTTGCCGGCAGCCCGGATCCCCTGCTGCATCCCTCCGTTGACGCCGCCCACGTGCATGGCCGTGACGGCTACGGCGACGTGGACCTGCCGCCGCCGAGCCGCCAGGCTGAAGCCGAGCACGCCGCACTGGCCATCCTGCGCCTGTCGCACGAGCACGCCGGTGAACTGATGCTGGTGATGCTTGGCCCGCTGACCAACCTGGCCCTGGCACTGAAGCTGGACCCGACCCTTCCCGAGCGCATCAAGCGCATCGTGGTGATGGGCGGTGCGGTCACCTGCCACGGCAACATCACCCCGGCGGCCGAATTCAACATCGCGTTCGATCCGGAAGCGGCGCACGTGGTGTTCACTTCGTTCAAGCACCTGCTGGTGTCGGACTGGGAGGCCACCGTCGCCCATGGCCTGCCGCTGCAGGATGCTGAAAAGTGGCTGCAGGCTGATTCCGATCGCGCCCGTTTCTACGAGCTGATCTCGCGCAAGACCCGTGGCCTGTCCGAGGACAGCAAGGGTGGCCGCTGGTATACCGCCGATGCGGTCGCCATGGCCTGGGCGCTGAACCCGGAAGGGCAGCTGCAGGTCGAATCGCGGCCGCTGAACGTGGAGCTGAACGGTACGTTCAGCCGCGGCGCCACCATCGTCGACTGGAACCGCCAGACCGGCCAGCCGGACAACTGCGATCTGCTGATGGCCTACGACCAGCAGCGTTTCGAGGCCCTGGTGCGCCAGGCCCTGGGCGCGGACTGAAGTCTGTTGACCCGCACCGGTTGCCCCGAGCGGCAACCGGTGCTTATAATGCCGCTCTTGACCACCAGCCCATTTACGGTGTGAGCCCATGAAGGCCGATATCCATCCGAACTACCGCGACGTCGTCTTCCATGACGTCACCTCCGATTTCAAGTTCCTGACCCGCTCGACCATGGGCACGAAGGAAACCATCCAGTGGGAAGACGGCAACGAATACCCGCTGGTCAAGGTTGAAATTTCCTCTGCTTCGCACCCGTTCTACACGGGCAAGCACAAGGTCATCGACACCTCGGGCCGTATCGACAAGTTCCAGAAGCGCTACGCGCGCTGATCTGTCGATCCAGCTTCGAACCGACGGCCGCGCTCTGCGCGGCCGTTTGTTTTTCCCCAACGCCTACCCAACGGGCGTTTGGATGGACGGAACACTGCGTTCGGATGACAACGCTTTTGCCGATCCGGGCCGCTCAACGGCCGGCGTCTGGCCGCCTGTCGTATACGACTTCTGTCTAGCGCCGGGCAAATGCTGCTGTGCGATAATGGCGTGATCCCCGGCACAGGCCGAGGACGTCATTCACGTGCCTGACCAATGCGCTTGGGCAGGCGCCTTCCCATGAAGGAGCGCACACAGTGTCCGATCTTGATCAGGTCACGCTCAACGCCGGCGATAAGTCGGTCGTTCTGCCCGTCATCAAACCCACCCTTGGCAACGACTGCGTCGACATCGCGAAGCTGACCAAGGAAACGGGGTATTTCACCTACGATTCCGGCTTCACCGCGACGGCCAGCTGCAAGTCTGCCATCACCTATATCGACGGCGACAAGGGCGTGCTGCTGTACCGCGGCTACCCGATCGAACAGCTGTCGGAGAAGTCGAGCTACGTCGAAGTGGCCTACCTGCTGATCAACGGCGAGCGCCCGAGCGCCGAGCAGCTGAAGGCCTTCACCGACGAGCTGGCGGCTGAAGCCAACGTCGATGAGTCGATCAACACCCTGATCGGCAGCTTCGCCAAGGATGCTCATCCGATGGCCATCCTGACCGCCGCCATCGCGCAGCTGTCGGGCATCTACCACGCCTCGCTGGACCTGTCCGACGCCGAACAGCGCCGCCAGGCCGCTGTGCGCCTGATCGCCAAGGTGCCGACCCTGTCGGCGCTGATCTACCGCCACGGCAAGGGCCTGCCGGCCAACAAGCCGGACACCTCGCTGGACTACGTCAGCCGCTTCCTGAAGCAGACCTTCGAGTCGGCTGACGGCCAGTACGATCTGAACCCGGACGTGGTCAAGGCACTGGACCTGCTGTTCATCCTGCACGCCGACCATGAGCAGAACGCCTCGACCTCGACCGTGCGCCTGGTCGGCTCGACCGGTGCCAACCCGTACGCGTCGGTCGCCGCTGGCGTCACCGCGCTGTGGGGTCCGGCCCACGGCGGTGCCAACGAAGCCGTGCTGAAGATGCTGGAAGAGATCGGCAGCGCCGACAACGTCGAATCCGCCGTGGTCAAGGCCAAGGACAAGACCTCCGGCTTCCGCCTGATGGGCTTCGGCCACCGCGTCTACAAGAACTTCGATCCGCGCGCCAAGGTCATCGGCGAGATGACCAGCAAGGTGCTCAAGCAGCTGGGCGTGCAGGATCCGCTGCTGGACGTGGCCGTGAAGCTGGAACAGGCCGCGCTGCAGGACGAGTACTTCGTCGCCCGCAAGCTGTACCCGAACGTCGATTTCTACAGCGGCATCATCTACAAGGCGCTGCAGATCCCGACCGAGATGTTCACCGTCATGTTCGCCCTGGGCCGTACTTCCGGCTGGGTCTCGCATTGGCTGGAACAGCAGGTTGACCCGGAAATGAAGATCGGCCGTCCGCGCCAGGTCTACACCGGCAGCGACGTGCGCGACTACCAGGGCTGATTGCCCCGCGTAGGTTGTGCCGAGAACGCCCCGCATCCGCGGGGCGTTTTTTTTGGAGCGGACCTGGTAGGTGCGGACCGTTGGTCCGCACGATTTCGGCGCCCGCGAAAAATCATCCACGCATGGCGTGGATCTACCACCGCATCCGCCTTCGGTAGGTGCCAACCTTGGTTGGCACGCTCTTCACCGCGCCAAGACCGCGTGATTCAAGGGTCTCGCCAGCTTCACAAGCGCTCGCGCAGCCTCAGGACGCCAGCTGCATCCGCAGCATCTGATCCGGAGCGTCCACCCCATGAGTACCCGATTCGACCCACCCGAGCGCGGCCCGCTCGGCCCTGATATCGCAACTGTCGTCACCGCGCCGATCGTCCCGCCGGCCAGCGAGAGTGCCGTCTCTTGGGGAGCCATCTTCGCCGGTGCCGCCGCCGCGGCCGCGCTCTCCCTCGTCCTGCTGATCCTCGGCGTGGGCCTGGGCCTGTCCTCGGTCTCGCCGTGGTCGTTTGAAGGCGTCAGCAAGGAAACCTTCGGCTGGTCCAGCATCCTCTGGCTCACCTTCACCGCGCTGGCCGCGTCCGGCCTGGGCGGCTATCTGGCCGGCCGGCTGCGCACCAAGTGGACGCAGATCCATGGCGATGAAACCTACTTCCGCGATACCGCACACGGCTTCGTGTCGTGGGCGGTCGCCACGCTGCTCACCGCTGGTCTGCTGACCTCGGCCATCGGTGGCGTGCTCGGCGCCGGTGCAAAGGTTGCAGGTGCTACCGCAGGCGCCGCCGCCTCCACCGCCGGTGTTGCCGCTGCGGGTGCTGGCAGCGCCGCAGCCGCCGCGCCGGAAGGCGACCTCAACTATTGGGTCGATTCGCTGTTCCGCAACGCGACCATCCCGGGCCCGGACGCCGCAGGCGCACCCCCAGCCCCTGGTGCCGCCCCGGGCAATGCCCCGATGGACCCCGCTGCGCCGCCGCCGCCGGTGGCCGCAGCTGCGGGCCCGCGCGACGCCCGCATGGCCCCACCGCCGCGCTCGATGCCGGGCAATGGCCCGATGGGCGACCGCCGCGAAGTGCGCGCCGAAGTGAACCGCATCATCGTCAACAGCCTGCAGGGTGATGGCCTGGATCCGGCTGACACCCAGTACCTGTCGCAGCTGATTGCCCGCGAAACCGGCATGAGCCCGGCCGAAGCACAGGCACGAGTGACCGACGTGCAGACCCGCATGCGCGCTGCGCTGGAAAAGGCCAAGAACACCGCCAAGGAAGCCGCTGATGATGCGCGCAAGGCAACGGCCTACGCTGCACTGTGGCTGTTCATCACCCTGCTGATCGGCGCGTTCTTTGCCAGCCTCAGCGCCACCTGGGGCGGCCGTCGCCGCGACCTGTAACCCGCATCTGATGCAAGGAGACCTGTCATGAAAACCTTTCTGCTCTGGTTCTTGGGCGTCCCGATTCCGTTGTTGATCCTTTACGCGATCTTCTTCTGATCGCGCGCCAACGCGAGGTCCACGCATGTGTGGATGGGTATTTGTAGAGTCGAGCCGTGCTCGACTCCCGCGCGTAGCGCGCACAGCAGCCAAGCACAGGCTCGACTCTACAAGAAAGCAAGGCAATGAAGTTTGTTGCATTCAATGGATGAGGAAAGTTGCATAACCCTATCCGGTAGATTAACGCGATGCGCAGATGAGCAGCTGTAGAGTCGAGCCATGCTCGACTTATGCGTGCAGCGCAGGCGTTTCGCGCAGTACCAGAAAAGCAGTCGACTAAAGGTCGAGTCTACAAAGGCAAAGCAATGAGGTTTGTTGCATTCAATGAATGAGGGAAATTGCATAACCCTAGAACGTTGAACTGATTCAAACATTCTTCTTAACGTTCAACGTTTTAGGAATGTTTGCATGGCCTGCATGGCAATGGATTTCTAACATTCTCTCCGTCGCCCGCAACCACCTCTGCGGGCGGCGCCTCCCTCCCTTTCTCCTTAGGGGAGGGGGGCTTTCATATTCCCCCTGTCTGAGAGAGATACACATGCACACCATTCTTAAGAAGGCCGCGCTCACTGCAGCGCTGGCCACCGCTTCGCTGTCCGCACACGCCGCGGAAGTCGATATCTCCGTCTGGGCCGACGTTGACCCGACGCTGTCGCTCATGAAAGCCGACGGTACCGCGCTGGATGACTCCGTGAAGTTGTCGCACGACGCCGCAACAGGTCTTCTGATTCCGTGGAGCGTGCCGGTGCGTATCCATAGCAACGACACGGACAAGGACATCGAAGTCCGCTTGGGCTTCGACCCTTCTCTGCAGCGTGATACCGGTGGTGGTACCCCGATCCCGCTGGCAGTGTCGCTGAATGGTCAAGCGCTGACCACCACGGCGCGTACTTACGACGCAAGCGCGATCTTCGATGGTGCACTGCCGGGCCGATCCATCCCGATGGATCTGCGAATTGCCCAAGGCAACAGCACCGCAATTGCAGATGCCGGTAAGTACAACGGCATCGTGCGGGTAGTGATGCTGCAGGCTCCCTAACACCCTCGGCATCAAACCCCGCGCCGGCCCAATCACCGGGCCGGCCGCTCCAGGCCCCCCACCCATGAAAGCTTCCGCACCCGCCGTCACCCGGCTGGCGGTCGCGCTCGCCTTGTCGTTGGCCACGCCGCTGGTCGCGGCACGCGGCGTTCCCGTCGGTTTCGAGGATCTGGTCGAAGGCCAGATCGAACAACTCGACATCCGCCTCTTCGGTCGCAGCGCCGGGCTGTCGCCGGTGCGCGTCACCCTGGAACAGGTGCAGCTGGAAGATCCCGCGCGCGTGCTGCAGGCGCTCGACCTGTCGGCCGATGCCCAGGCCGCGCTGCTGCCCGCGCTGTCGCAACCGCTGGCACGCAACAGCCACCTGGCCTGCCGTTTCGGCGGCGCCGAAGCCGGCTGCGGTTATCTCGATCCGCCGGAAGACCCCAACACCGTGCGCGCGCTGTACGACGAAGGCGAGGGCGCCGTGAGCCTGTTCGTGTCCAAGCAGTGGATTACTGCCGAGCCCGCCGCCGAGCGTTTCCACCAGATCAGCAGCAATGCCGAGAACGCCTTCCTGCACCAGCAGACGCTCAACCTCAGCGGCGGCAGGGGCTACCAGGCACTGACCGCGCAGGGCGCCGGTGTGCTGGGCCTGTTCCAGCGCGGCCATGTGTCGGTCGATTGGAACTTCAACAGCCAGCAGTACCGCGGCGGTCGTCGTCGCCACGATTTCCAGTTCGACAACGCCTATTACCGCCATGACCTGGACCCGCAGCACTACCTGCAAGCCGGGCGCATGGACCGCCGCAACCTGTCCAGCCCGCAGGGCGGCACCTTCAGTTTCAGCATGCTGCCGATGGACCGCTTCGCCGGCATGCGCGTTGGCACCACCCAGGCCTACGTGGATACCGAAGCGGCCATACAGAGCACGCCGCTGACCGTGCTGTTGGCCCGCGATGCGCGCGTGGATGCCTTCGATGGCGAGCGCCTGCTGCAGAGCTTCTACCTGCAGGCCGGCATCAACGATCTGGATACCCGCCGCTTCCCGTTCGGCAGCTACACGGTCACCCTGCGCATCTACGAAGACGGCGTGCTGGTGCGCAGCGAAGACGCGCCCTTCGACAAGGGCGGCGACTGGGCCAACAGCAGCGTGCAGTGGTTCCTACAGGGTGGCCGCCGCAACGAGCGCCGCAGCGATCGCTTCAATGGCGAGACGGCGGCGATGGCCGGCCTGCGCGTGCCGATGTGGCGCGATGCGGCCGTGACCGCCGGCGTGGCCGACCTGGGCGGTTTCAGCTACGGCGAGCTGCGCGTGGACCTGCGCCATGTGTTCAACACCCAGGACGTGCGCGCCAGCTTCAGTGGCATGCGCGGCAGCGATGGCAGCAACGGCCAGCAGCACCAGCTGTCCTACCGCCGCAAGGCCTCCTGGAACCTCTACCAGCAGCGCCTGCGCGGGCGTACCTGCCAGTTCGAGAACGATACCCGCGACCGGCTGGCCTGCGCCGATTCGCTCAGCGCCTCGATGTCGCTGCCGGTGGCCGGTGGCAGCGCCTATCTGGCTTTCACCCGCCGACAGACCTGGAGCCGCGGCACCGTGCTGAACAACGATCCCGACGACCCGATGGCCGCGCTCGACCCGCTGCTGCCGTGGGAACCGCGCTACAGCCGCGAACCCAACCTTACCCGCACCTGGCAGGCCAGCTACAGCCGCGTGCAGCGCTGGCAGGAATTCAGCGTGTCCACCCGTGTGGGCGTTTGGCAGCAGGGCACGCAGAGCAGCCTGCGCGACAGCCGCGACCGTGGCATCTTCATCAACTTCAGCCTGACCCGCCTGCAGCGCCGCGATATCGGTAGCGCACAACGGCGCTACGCCGTGGATGTGCGCCAGCCGCAGCATGCCCGCCCAGATGTGAATTACAGCGCCGGGCAGACCGTGCGCCAGGAAGTGGATGCGCAGTACCGCGATGCCACCCTTGAACTGCGCGGCAACAACAGTGATCGCTACAGCGCATCGCTGGGCGCGCAGATACAGAACAAGTACGGCCACACCGGTGCCAGCGTGGCGACGTTCCGGCAGCGTGGCGGCAGCGAGCTGACCTACAGCGCCACGCACAGTTCCGGGCTGGCGCTGGGCCGCCGTGGCCTGTACTGGGGCGGTGGCCTGGGGGCCGACGCCGGACTGGCCGTGCAGGTCGATGGTACCGACGATCTGGAACTGACCGGCGTGGCCGCCGAACTGCAGGTGGGCGGACAACGCCGCCAGCGCCTGGCGCTGGGCGAGCGACGCCTGCTGCCGTTGCCGGCCTACCAGCAGCATCGGGCCGAAGTGCAGGATGCCAGTGCACTGAACAGTGATGCCGCCATCCGCGTGACCGGTGCGGGCGGCGCGCGCCCGATGTTCCTGGCGCCCGGCCGGCTGGTGCGCCTGCCGGTGCCGATTGAAGTGACCTACACCTTCATCGGCAACGCACGCGACGTGGCCGGCCTGCCGCTGGGCGGCGCCCGCATTCTCAATGCCCCCGTACCGGGTACCGGCAGCAACGGCGGCTTCGTGGCCGACTTTCCGCGCCGCGAACGCACGTTGTATCTGCTGCAGGACGACCGCCTGCTGCAGTGCCCGCTGCAGGTACGCGAGCGCCGCAGCGTGGTGATGCTGGTGGGTGCCGTGCAGTGCGAACCGCTGGCCGTGGCACAGCTGCCGGCTGACATCCGCCAGCAGGCACGGGTGACCCGGTTGCTGCAGGAACAGGCGTTGATTGCAGGTACGCAGCAGACCGCTGCGGCGGGAGGTACGCCATGAAGCGCGCGATCCGTGGGTTGATGTGGGTGATGTTGAGCACGGCGCTGGTGGTGATGGCGCCGCGGGCGTTTGCGCAGCGGCCGCCGGAGACGCATCCGGTGAGTACGCACCAGGACATTGTGATGAGCTGGGATCGCTCGGCGATGCCGGGGGATGTGGAGCTGGTCCCCCCGAGAACCGTACTAGGTCACGATCCACTTGATAGCGAAAGGGTGTATGGAGGACTACACCTTGTATGCGAATCCAGCACCGACTCGGCTAAGGGACTGTGCCCGACAGCCGACACGGAGCAAATCAGCCCTGAAGCTGGGCGTATCCCACTTGCTTTCACCGAACAGCGTTCGGGTATGCGGGTGAATGTGCCGGTCCTCGCTGCTATCGAGAGGGTGATGAATGGACGTCAGTGCAGGGGTGATTTCTGGCATGGGCTGATTTACTTGCCGTGGTCCAGCCGCAATGAAGATTGCCTGGGGGACCTTGCTGTAGGAACCGGACTTCACCTATCGATTCCCGAGTCAGACTTGGCTCGCCTAGTTGCAGGCATCTGGTCGGCGAGGCTCGAACTTCAGTTGGACTCGGCTATTTCCCGAGGGCTGGCGACCTACTCTTTCGATCTCGCCTTTACCGTCACCGACCACAACGCCGTAGCCATCTACTTCCCGCAGTTCGACGAAATCGCTCCGCACGTCGGCATGAACCTGCGCTACGACCCCATCGCGCACACGGTGGGCGGTGGCACCACGGTCGACATGTGTCTTTACGACGGGCTCGGCTCGCAGGCAGCCTATCTCGGCGTCACCGTGCGCGATTCCGGCGCGCGTGCGCCAGGGCCGTTGGGCTTCAGTGCATGGCATCGCGACAGCGGCGGTAGCGGCGAAAGCGAGCGCCTGGATTACACGGTCACCCTTGACCACAGCGGCGCGCTCATCCCCATGCGCAACGGCGTCGAAGAGCAGCTCACCGGCATCGACAGCGCCAAGCTGAAGCTGGTCTTGCTGCCTGGCATGAGCCAGCCGGTTTTCTGCGTGCCTACACCGCTGCGGCTGGAGATGCCGCGTGTTCCCATCGCCGAAAAGCAACCCGGCTATTACCGCGGCGATCTCAAGGTCGAGCTGCGCGTGCCCACGGGCGTGCCCTGATCCCCACCAGGAACTTCCATGAAACGACACTCTCTTTATCTGCTTCCGTTCTGCCTGCTGCTGGCGCTGCCCGCACAGGCCAACCTGACCGTGCATCCCATGCGGACCTCGGTGGATGCCAAGCGTGGCACGCAGATCCGCGTGTACTCGCAATCCACGCAACCGCAGTACATCCAGGCCTCGCTGCGGCGCATTGAGGACCCTGCCGGCGCAGCCGAAACCGAGGTTGACGTCCAGCCGGATGAAGTGGCAATCGCCGTCACCCCGGGCAAATTCGCGCTGTCCGGTGGCGGCAACCGTCTCATCCGGGTCATCCCGCTGCAGCCGGTGGAACGGGAGACCGCCTACCGGGTGTATTTCGAAGGTGTGGCCGGCCCCGAAGAAGAGCGCGGCGGCACCGCCGAAGCTGCGTCCGCCAACGTAGGCGTCAGCCTGGTCTGGGGTGCACTGGTAAACGTGCTGCCGCCCGAAGGTACCGTGGAGCCACGGGTACATGGTAACACCCTGCGCAACGATGGCACGTTGCGCCTGGGCGTCACCAGCATCGCCGATTGCATGGGCAGCCGCTGCACCGCCCACGAAGTCTCCAGAAGCCTCTATCCCGGCAGCTCGCTGCAGCTGCCTTTCACCGTACAGGCGGGCCACACGGTGCAACTGCGCTACCGGCTCACCGGCGATGGCTATCGCGAACACCTGCAGACCCTCTCCCCCTGATGCCCCCCCGCCGTGCAAACGCGGCGGCGGCCTTTCTTTGTCCTTTCTGTTAAGGAGCATCGCAATGAACAAGATCTACCGACGTCTGTGGTCCAGCGCACGGCAGTGCTGGGTGGTAACCAGCGAATTGGCTTCACCGCGCGGGAAACCGGCATCCACGCTGCGCCGTAGCGCAGCCGCGGTCGTGGTGATGTTGCTGGCGCTGCCGGCGGGTGCTGCCGAACTTGATGAAGACGAGGTGCGCTGGTGGCATTTTCAAACGCTCACGGCGCTGGGCCTCCAGCCAGTAACGAACCGCGCGGAAAACGCCCTCCTTGCAGTCAATCGTGGCGATGTCTACAGCAACACCTCGCGCGCGAACTGGAGCGTGGTCAGTGGTCGTGAATCCATGGCGCTGGGTTCCGAGGCGGGGGCCAATGGTGAAGGCAGCCTGGCCGCGGGCATCTCCAGCCGCGCCGTAGGAGACCGCAGTACGGCCGTCGGCAATCTGGCCGAAGCCCACGGCACGAACAGCGTTGCGGTAGGTCACTACGCGGTCGCCAGAGGTGGCGGCTACGGCACGGCCCTGGGAACGTACAGTGATGCCAATGGCACGGGAGCAACGGCTGTCGGGCAGAACGCAAAAGCGCGAACCACCAATTCAATTGCGATGGGAAGCGGGGCGCAGACGGATGGGGGAGAGGGGCATTCCCGCATCGCAATTGGTGCTGATACCTATGCTGGATCCGCAGGCTGGACCGGTGCCATCGCCCTGGGCGCGCGCGCGCGCGCTGACTATGACAGCATCGTGATTGGACATTCTGCGGTCGGTGCTGCCAGCAGGGCAGTGACAGTTGGCCGGGACGCACGCACTACCGGCGAGGGAGCGGTTGCGCTTGGCCATAATACGCAGGCCTTGGGAAAGCAGTCACTGGCCTTGGGCCAGGCCGCCCGTGCTGATGGTTGGGCGTCGCTTGCAATGGGGGCTGGCGCACGCTCGTTGGCTGAGGGCGGCCTGGCATTCGGCTATCAGGCGCAGATCTCAAATGTAAATGCCAAGATGTCGGTGGCACTGGGCGAAAAAGCCAATGCCAGCCACGCAAATGCGGTGGCGCTGGGCGCTGGCTCCGTCACCACCGGCACCAACCAGATTTCCGTGGGTAGCAGCGCCTCCAAGCGCAAGATCGTCAACGTCGATGATGGCGCAATCAGTGCTTCCAGCACCGATGCAGTGACCGGGCGCCAGCTGCATGCTGTCCGATCCGAGCTCAATGCAACCTCACGCATGATCACGCAGACTTCTTCATCTGGTGGCATGCGCATCGGCGTGGACAATAGCGGCGATCAGATCGGTATCGCCAACAGCAGTGGCGAGGCCCGCTACCTCAACGGGGTGCGCAACGGCACGTTGAGCAGCACCAGTACCGATGCGGTGACCGGGCAGCAGCTGTTCGCCACACACCGGGCGCTTGATCCGCTGGTGAAGCTGGTTGCCGGCGGTGCAACGGGCGGCAAGGAAAGTGCCCGTGCGCAGGGCGAGGGTGCCTTGGCGATGGGTGCAGAGGCCATTGCCAACGGCAACCACGCGACGGCGCTGGGTCTGGATGCACAGGCCACCGCCAACCAGGCGACAGCCATCGGTAGGCAGAGCCGGGCGAGCGGGGTGTTCTCCGCAGCCTTGGGTAACAACGCGCAGGCCAGCGCACAGAGCGCACTGGCACTAGGCGACCGCGCCGTTGCCTCGCACAGCGGCAGCGTTGCGCTGGGATTGCAATCGCAGACGACCGGTATCAATCAGGTCTCTGTGGGCAACAGTGACCTCAAGCGGCGTATCGTGAACGTTGCTGATGGTGCGGTAAACGCCGGTAGCCATGACGCCATCACCGGCCGCCAGCTGCATGCCACAAACATTGAGGTCGGCACCGTGCGCAGCACAGCGGTTGCTGCGCAGAGCGCAGCGGAGAACGCCGCGCGGACGGCGGACATGGCCTTGGCGCAGAGTGGTGCGCTGGGCACGCTGTTGAGCCAGACCTCGCCCGACGGTGCAGTGAGGCTCGGCGCGGGCAACGCGGGAACCGCGGTGGACATACGCAGCAGCAGTGGCGCGGGTCGCACGCTGGACGGCGTGGCCGATGGCCGTATTGACGCCGACAGTGACCAGGCCGTGAGTGGGCGCCAGCTGTTTGTCACCCAGCAGGGGGTTGAAGAGAACGCAGAGCTGCTTGCGTCGCACGGCGTTGCACTTGCCGCGCAATCGGATCGCATTGACGGCAACCGCAGCGATCTGGATGCGCTTCGGACCGCATTCGAGGACTTCGATCCCGATCTGGAGGGCGTGGTGAAGTTTGCTGCGGACGGGAGCGTGGATATCGATGGTGGCAAGCTGAGAAATGTGGCTGCGGGCGATATCAGTTCCGCGGCGAGTATGGACGCCGTTAATGGAGGACAGCTCTTTACGACAAATCGGCGGGTGGAGCATCTTGAGGAGGATGCTCGATTCTTTAGATTTGGCAGTGACAATCTGAGCGAGGCGGCAGTAGCCGGTGCTCTTGCTGTGGCAATCGGCGATTCCGCCCAGGCTTCCATTGGAAACGAGGGTGGCACAGCTGTAGGGAGCTTTTCCAAGGCATTGGCTATCAACTCAGTTGCCTTGGGGCGAGCCGCATTCGTCTCCGAATCAGCAACGAATGGCTTCTCACTGGGCGCGGGTTCCCGCGTAGAGGCTGAGGGCGGCGTCGCCCTGGGATCTGCCTCACGAGTTGACGGTAGAAATAGTGTCGCAATTGGACATGGGTCACGAGCCACCGAGGCAGGAGTGGTTTCCTTTGGCGGTGATGTAATTACGCGGCGCCTGACCAGGATTTCCCGTGGCACGGCTGATTCCGATGCGGTGACCGTTTCCCAGGTCAAAGAAATTGCTGCCGCTTTGGGAGGCGGATCCCGCTTAGATGACAATGGAGGCCTGGTCGCGCCCGCCTACAACGTCCAGGGGGGTACTCAGCACAACGTCGGTGATGCCTTGACCGCACTCGACGGTGCCGTGGTCAAGGCAGAAAGTCGCGTAAATAGCTTGGAAGGAGAGCTGCGCTCTGTCTTCCAGGACAGCCCCACCGTCCGCAGTGACGGTCTGAACCAGCTGACGCTTGCAGGCGCCCACGGCTCGGTGCTGACCAACCTGGCCGATGGCCGCATTGCCGCAGGCAGCCGTGATGCGGTGACCGGTAGCCAGCTGTTTGAAGCCAAGCGGGAGATCGACCGCAATCGTAGTGGCCTGGATGAACTGCGGGGTGAGCGCGATGAACTGCTGTCGCATGGGCTGATGGCAGCGGGGCAGGGCAATGTGATCGACTTTGGTGGCGCGCGTTTAACGGGTGTTGCTGATGGGGTGATCTCTGCGGATAGCCGCGATGTGGTCAATGGCCGGCAGCTGTTTGCTTCCAATCAGCGCATCGCTGGCCTTGAGAGTGGCAAGCGGTTTATTGCCATTTCCTCGGACGATGAAAGCGTGAATGCAACGGCAGGCGGGTTCTCGATGGCCATCGGTGAAGGAGCAAAAGCAGGAGGCATTGTTGCAGAAGGAGCCACTGCAGTTGGCTTCTACGCTACCGCGTTGGCTGGAAATTCGGTTGCTCTCGGCAGCAGTTCATATGTGCATGCTGGTGCAGAGTACGGGTTTGCATTGGGGGCTACTTCGGAAGTGCGCAGCCGCCATGGAATGGCGCTTGGAGCAAGAGCAATGGTCCTCGAAGGGGCAGAAGGCTCCGTCGCGCTAGGTGATGGTTCAATTGTTCAAGTAGCCAATGCGGTGTCGGTTGGGTCCGATGACAGGCGACGACGAATCATCAACGTAGCCAACGGCCGCAACGCCAATGACGCCACCACCGTAGGCCAGCTCCGCGGTGCCCTCGCCACGCTCGGCGGTGATATCGACGCCAACGGCAACATCATCAACCCCACCTTTAACGTGCAGGGCGGCCAGTAGTCCACCCTCAACGACGCCCTGTCCACCCTCGACGCTGCCGTTGTCACCAACACCACCCGCACCGACCGCGTCGAATCCCAGCTCAACGCCGTCTTCCAGGACACCCCCAGCGTCCGCAGCGACGGCCTCAACCAGCTCACCTTCGCCGGTGCCAACGGCATGGTGCTCTCCAACGTGGCCAACGGCGTCATCGCTGCCGGCAGCCGCGACGCGGTCAACGGTGGCCAGCTGCACTCCATGCAGCAGCAGCTCAACGGCCGCATGGATGGCCTGGAAAGCCGCATCGACAGCCAGCCGCAGTCGCGTGCAATGACTGTCGCCTCGGCCGACACCGGTACGCCGGCCGCCGATGACGCGCCGCCGTCCACCGGCGGCAACCCGCCGTTGGCCGATGCAGGCAACGCGCCGAAGTCGTCGCCGCAGCCGCAGGCTGAGACGCCCAAGCCCGAAGCCCCGACCCCGCAGGTGGACACCGCCGAGCTGGAGAAGATGCTGGCCCGTGCCAACGAGTACAGCGATGGCATCTCGCGCGAGGTCGACCGCCGCCTGGACAAGATGGACAAGCGCTTCAACCGCATGGCGGCGATGACCAGCGCGCAGAGCGCAATGGCCATGAACACCGCTGGCCTGAATACCTACAACCGCCTCGGCGCGGGCGTGGGCTATGCCGAGGGCGAGTCGGCCATGGCGGTGGGCTACCAGCGCGTGCTCAACGACAAGGGCTCGGCCACGTTCAGCCTCAATGGTGCGTTCACCAACAGCGGTGAGCGCAGCATGGGCGTGGGCGTGGGTATCGGCTGGTAAGCCATGGAGCCCCGGCACGACGCGCGTAATCCACCCCGCCGCGCCGGGGTCCTCGCCCAGGAGATGGCGATGTACAGATGGGTAAAGGGAATCATCAGCTATCGCACGTTCTATATCTGGCGGGCGCGCTATCGCTACTACACGCGGAACCTGGATCTGTGGACGCTGATGAGCGGGCTGTGCATCGCCGGTCTGTTGCTGGTGCTGTGGTACATGTGGCGGATGCTGAGCGTGCCGACGCCGCGCGTGCACCCGGAGACAGCGGCGCTGCGCATCGAGGGTGTCACCAGGGAGGCGATCCATCGCATCGTGCTGGTACGCCACGCGGGCAGCACGCCGGGTGCTCCGTTCACTACGCCGGAGGAGGTGCGGGCGAGCACGCTGCGCACGATGCGGGTACGGCAGGTGATGGACAGTGAAGTGGTGTGGCGGCTGAAAGCCGACATGCTGGCGGACATCGCTGACTACATCACCGCCACAGGCGGGTGCTTCCCCTACGATTGCCGGCGGGTGCTGGATAGGTTGGACTACGTGCGTCAGGCCGGTGTGGAGAATGCGCAGATCAACGCGGCGCTGGCGACGATCCTGGAGGTGTCGTTGGACCAGATGCCGTCGTTGGAGGCAGACGAGCATGAGCGGGTGAAGAGTGGTTGGTCGGATGGGTTCAACGACATCTACTACCAGTCCTGG
The DNA here is from genome assembly GCF_032911605.1 of Stenotrophomonas mexicanensis. NCBI lineage: Bacteria > Pseudomonadati > Pseudomonadota > Gammaproteobacteria > Lysobacterales > Lysobacteraceae > Stenotrophomonas > Stenotrophomonas mexicanensis. Next base: position 42,631 of record NZ_JAWJTG010000026.1, on the reverse strand, counting down.
GTGCTGCGGGACCTGCAGGCCATGCACGCACAGATGATGCGGGAGTATCCGCAGCGTGCCCCCGCACCGTGGTTGCCGCGGCTGCTCAGCGACCCGCTGCGCGATAACCGTTTTGTCTGGTAGCGCGCATGATGGGCATCACCTGCCAGAGCAGGTAACACCGCTTTTGTAGAGTCGAGCTTGCTCGACTGCTCTCCACTCAGCCATCGAAATGCCCGAAGCACAGTGCGGACCAGCGGTCCGCACCTACCAAACACCGGTGCAGCGCCCCTGTAGAGTCGAGCCATGCTCAACTGCTCTTCGGTCAGCAATCGAAATGCCTGAAGCACAGTGCGGACCAACGGTCCGCACCTACCAAGACCGGCGCGGCCCCACCACGCCCGTCGCACACCGCTGCGCTCGCCGGCCATGGACCGGCGCTACCCTCACCCGCCGATATACGCGGTGATCTCCGCTTCGGCCAGCACCTGCCGCAGCTGTGCCACCGACGCGCGTCGCATCGGCTTCTCATCCACCGGTGACAGCGGTGCCTGACGCAGGGCGTCGTAGGGCAGCACGGCCAGGTCGAATGTCAGCTCTTCGGCACTGAACACCCACACGGGCACGTCCAGGCAGCGTTCGCGATCCATGCGCAGGCGACGCGTCCGCGATTCGGCGGGAATGCCGTGTTCGTCCAGGAAGCGGTGCACGGCTTCCGGATCGTCGCTGTGCAGGTGCAGCTGCACGGGGCTGTTGGCGTCGGCGGTGCCGTCCAGTACGGGACCGGCCAGGCGCGGGGCGAAGCCGTGCAGGAACTCCAGCGCACGCATCGCGGCTTCACGGCGGCGCTGCAGTTCGTTGCCGTGCTGGGGCCCGGAGAACAGCCGCTGGTACTCGCGCAGGGCGTCTTCGATCTCGGTGTTGCGGGGCAGGGAGGCATCATCGTGGATGCCGAGCCGGCTGGCGGCCTTCAACTTGGCCTGGTGGTAGTCGCGGATGCCGCCTTCGGCCATCAGGCGGGCGGCTTCGTGGGCGAGGCGGTGGCGCCGCTCGCGGGTCTGGCTGGCAGCATGCTGACGGGCGCGATGCATGCGATGACTCCCTGTTGCGACCTGGCTACAGACTAGCGCACGGATGTGACATCTGCGTGGGTATGGCGGATGCAACCGCTTTGGTGGGTGCCGACCTTGGTCGGCACGGGGCGCCAACCAAGGTTGGCATCTACCAGAGCGGCACCCACCGCACCCTTCCTCAGAAGATATCGAACGCGGCGGCGTCGGCCTGCGGCGTATTGAGGTTCAGGTCGTAGTCGGTCAGGCGGTCCATGTCTTCCACCTTCACCCACTCGGTGGCGCCGTTGAGGGTGGCCTGGACCATGCCGCTGGGCGGTTCGTTCTGTGCGATCGGGGTGTCCTTCAGCGCGGTGCGCATGTAGTCGATCCAGATCGGCAGGGCGGCCTTGCCACCGTATTCGCGGTAACCCAGCGAGCGGAAGTCGTCGCGGCCCACCCACACGGTGGTCACGTACGGGCCGCCGAAGCCGGAGAACCAGGCGTCGCGGTGGTCGTTGGTGGAGCCGGTCTTGCCGCCCACGTCCTCGCGGCCGAGCACCTTGGCCTGGGCACCGGTACCGCGCTGGACCACGTCGCGCATCATCGACACCAGCTGGTAGGCAGTGCGGGCGTCGATCGCGCGCGGGGCGGTGCGGGCATCGGGGTTGACCGGCGCGGCCGGGGTTTCGGTCTTGGCTTCGGCCTTGGCGGCAGCAGCCGGGTCCACCTTCGGGGCCGGGGCACCGAAGTTGAAGCCGTCCACCACCTGGTTGACCGGCTGGTCGCTGCTGCCGGCGCAGTCGCGGCAGGCCAGTGCCGGGTTTTCCTTGAACACCACGTTGCCGTCGCGGTCATTGACCTGGTCGATCAGCCAGGTGTCCACGCGTGAGCCGCCGTTGGCGAACACGGCGTAGCCGCGGGCCACCGACAGCGGGGTCAGCGAGGCGGTACCCAGCGACATCGACAGGTTCGGCGGCAGTTCCGATTCGGCGAAGCCAAACTCGCTGATGTACTTGCGCGCATAGTCCACGCCCATGCCATCAAGCAGGCGCACCGAGACCAGGTTGCGCGACTGCACCAGCGCCTCACGCAGGCGCATCGTGCCGCGGAAGCCGCCGCCGTCGTTCTGCGGGGCCCAAGTCTTGCCGCGGCGGTCGCGGAACACGACCGGGGCGTCGAGCACGATCGAGGCCGGGTTGTAGCCCTTGTCGAAGGCGGCGGCGTAGACGAACGGCTTGAAGCTCGAACCCGGCTGGCGACGGGCCTGGGTAGCGCGGTTGAACTTGTTGCCGGAGAAGCTGAAGCCACCCACCAGCGCCTTCAACGCGCCGTTGTGGGCATCCAGCGAGACCAGTGCGGACTGGCCGCGCGGGATCTGGTCCAGCAGCCACTCACCTTCCTTGGCACCGGCGCGCACGCGCACGATGTCGCCGCGCTGCACCAGCTTGCCCGGGGTCTTGTTGGTCCACTTGGCGGCGCCGGCCGGCAGCACGATCTCGCTGCGGTTTGCCAGCACCACCGTTGCGCTGCCATCGGCACCGGTGCTGGCGACGATGGCCGGCAGCAGGCCGGCCTGGCCGTACATGCCACGCAGGTGCTCGGCCAGGGCAGCGGCGTCTTCGCCGGCACCCACCTGCACCTGCTTCTCCACGCCGTGCCAGCCGTGGCGGTGGTCGTACAGCAGCAGGCCGTCGCGCACCGACTGGTTGGCGGCGGTCTGCAGGGTGGCATCGATGGTGGTGGTGACGTGGTAACCCTTGTTGACCACATCGCCGCCGAAGCGGGCGATCATTTCCTGGCGCACCAGCTCGGCCACGTAGGGGGCATCGACCTGCACCGGCGGCTCATGCGCGGTGGCGTGCATGGGCACGGCCTTGGCCGCATCGGCCTCGGCCTGGCTGACGAACTTCAGATCGGCCATGCGCTGCAGCACATAGTTGTCGCGGCGCTGGCGGGCACGTTCCGGGTTGGAGATCGGGTTGCCCGAAGACGGGAACTTGGGGATGCCGGCCAGCGAGGCCATTTCATCCAGGTCCAGCTCGTTCAGCTTCTTGCCGTAGTAGAACTCGGCGGCGGCGGCCACGCCGTAGGCGCGGTTGCCGAAGAAACTCTTGTTCAGGTACAGCTCGAAGATCTCGTCCTTGCTCAGCTCGGACTCGATCTTCCGCGCCAGCAGGATCTCGGCCAGCTTGCGGGTGTAGCTGTACTCGGAGCTGAGGAAGAACTGGCGGGCCACCTGCTGGGTGATGGTGGAGCCACCCGGCACGCGCTTGTCGTTGGTGGTGGCCAGCAGCCACACCGCTCGGCCGATGCCCATGTAGTCCACACCGCCATGCTCGTAGAAGCGGGCATCCTCGGTGGCCAGGAACGCCTGCTTCAGGCGCTCGGGCACGTCCTTCATGGTGATGGGGGTACGGCGGGTCTCGCCGAACACCGCCATCAGCTTGCCGTCGGCGGCATAGACGTACATGGGCTCCTGCATTTCCACGTCGCGCAGGGTCTGCACGTCGGGAAGCTTGGAGGACACGGCGTAGTACAGACCGCCCACGGCGGCCGCGCCGATCAGCGCCAGGACCAGGACAATCAGGAAGATCCAGCGCAGCCAGCGGCGGAGTCGAGTCATCGGGTTCAGATTCCGATTGCGAATTTCGTGGTCGCAGAGTATAGATTACGCAAGGTGGCGGCTGGGGTCGGCACCGGGGAGCGCAAGGGGAACAGTCAGGGGCTGCATGGTGAATCCGTGAGGGACTTCACAGCAGGGCCGTTGCCATTTGCTAAGAATACGTTATTAATGCTCGGGCGCAGGTCTTGCGTCCAAGTGCCCGTCGGCAGGGGAGAAACCGTGGGGCTCATCCCAAAAAGTCAGTCGCCGCTTGTAGGCGTCGACATCAGTTCGACTGCGGTAAAGCTTTTGCAGCTGTCCCGCAGTGGCAATCGTTTTCGTGTGGAACATTACGCTGTGGAACCTCTTCCGCCGAACGCGGTGGTGGAGAAGAACATCGTGGAAGTGGAGGCCGTGGGTGAGGCCATCCGCCGCGCGATGAACCGCTCGGGGAGCAAGGCCAAGCTGGCCGCTGCCGCCGTCGCTGGGTCGGCGGTGATCACCAAGGTGATCCCGATGCCGGCCGAGCTCGACGAGAACGACATGGAAGCCCAGATCGAGCTGGAAGCGGTCAACTACATTCCGTACCCGATCGAGGAAGTGAACCTGGACTTCGAGGTGATCGGCGCGATCCCGAACAACCCGGAGATGGTCCAGGTGCTGCTGGCCGCGTCGCGTTCGGAGAACGTGGAACTGCGCCAGTCGGCGCTGGAGCTGGGTGGCCTGCAGGCCAAGGTGATGGACGTGGAGGCCTTCGCGGTCGAGAACGCCTATGCCCTGGTCGCCAGCGAGCTGCCGGTATCCATCGAGGGTGTGGTCGCGCTGGTCGACATCGGTGCCACCATGACCACCCTCAATGTCCTGCGCGGCGGCCGCAGCCTGTACAGCCGCGAACAGGTGTTCGGTGGCAAGCAGCTGACCGACGAGATCATGCGCCGCTACGGCCTGAGCTACGAGGAAGCCGGACTGGCCAAGCGCCAGGGCGGGCTGCCGGAAAGCTACGAGATGGAAGTGCTGGAGCCGTTCAAGGAAGCCACGGTCCAGCAGATCAGCCGCCTGCTGCAGTTCTTCTACGCAGGCAGCGAGTTCAACCGCGTTGATCACATCGTGCTGGCCGGTGGCTGCGCCGTGCTGGGCGGTCTGCCGGAAATGGTCGAGGAGCAGCTGGGCGTGCCGACCGTGGTCGCCAACCCGCTGGCGCAGATGACCCTGGGGCCGAAGGTGAACGCGCATGCGCTGGCCCAGGATGCCCCCGCGCTGATGATCGCAACCGGTCTGGCGCTGAGGAGCTTCGACTGATGGCACGCATCAATCTATTGCCCTGGCGCGCCGAGCGGCGCAAGCAACGCCAGCGCGAGTTCTACGCAATGCTGGGCATGGCCGCGATCGGTGGCCTGCTGCTGTCGCTGGTGATCTGGTTCTACTACGACCGCCAGGTGAGCGGCCAGATGGACCGCAACGCCTATCTGGAAGCCGAGATCGAGAAGGTCAAGGAACAGAACAAGGAGATCGACCGCCTCGACGCGCAGAAGGAACGCCTGCTGGCCCGCAAGAAGGTGATCGAGGAACTGCAGGCCAAGCGCTCGCAGATGGTGCACCTGTTCGATGCGCTGGTGCGCACGATTCCCGATGGCCTGGTGCTGACCGCGCTGAAGCAGGAAGGCGACGTGCTGACCCTGGAAGGCCGTACCCAGTCCAATGCCCGTGTTTCGGCGTACATGCGCAACCTGGAGACCTCCGGTTGGATGACCAACCCGGAACTGTCGATCATCGAAGCGCGTGATCCCGAGAAGGACAAGGACGGCAAGGTGGGCCCGCTGGCCGACATCAAGGCGCTGCCCTATGTGTTCGTGGTCAAGGTGAAGCTGCCGGCACAGAGTGAGGAAGTGGCCGGTACGCCAGGCCTCAACGCCGATGGTTCGGTGGCAACGCCGGCTCCGCCCGCAGTGGCACCGCTTGCAGCCGGCCCGGATGCAGCGGCACCTGCTGCACCGGCCGCAGGCCAGCCCGCTGCTGCACCGGCTGCACCCGCACCCGCCGCCGCGCCGGTCAACGCACCTGCTGCCACCCCGGCCCCGGCTACGCCGAACCAGCCGGCAGCCCCGGCTGCAAAGCCTGCGCCGAAGCCCGAGGGCAGCCGCCTGGCGCAGCCGCCGCAGGCCTTCAACGCCCCGCTGCAGGGGGATCGCGCATGAGCCAGAAAATCGATCTGAAGAACCTGGATTTCAACGACATCGGCAACTGGCCGCAGAAGGCCAAGATCGTCTTCTGCTCGCTGTTGGCGCTGGTGATCATGTTCGTGGCGTGGATGCTGCTGATCAGTGGCAAGCGCGAGGAACTGGCCGGCCTGGAATCGAAGGAAGTCGAGCTGCGTTCGGAGTTCACCAAGCAGCAGGAGCGTGCGGTGAACCTGGCGCCGCTGAAGCAGCAGCTGGCACAGATGGAACAGGTGCTGCAGCAGATGCTGCGACAGCTGCCCAGCAAGACCGAAATGCCGGACCTGATCATCGACATCTCGCAGACTGCGCTGTCCAGCGGCCTGACCAACGAGCTGTTCGAGCCGGAGCAGGAGCAGGTCAAGGAGTTCTACGCCGAGAAGCCGATCAAGCTGCGCATGGTGGGCAGTTACCACCAGTTCGGTGCCTTCGTCAGTGGCGTGGCGTCGCTGCCGCGCGTGGTCATCCTGACCATGCACGACATCAACCTCAAGCCCAAGGACAAGACCAGCGGCAACGCCCGCAGTGGTGCGCTGGAGCTGTCCGGCACGGTCAAGACCTACCGCTATCTGGATGAGACCGAGGTGCAGGCACAGCAGGCGGCTGACGCCGGCAAGGAGGAGAAGAAGTGATCCGTTCCCTCTTTGCGCGTTGTGGGATGGCTGCCGTCGTGCTGATGCTGGCCGCGTGCGGCCGCGATGTGACCAGCACGCCGGGTGATGCACCGAATCTTGAAAAGTGGGTGGAAGGCGAGCGTGCGCGACCGGCGCAGCCGCTGGAGCCGCTGCCGGTGATGCAGCAGTTCGAAACCTTCGAATACTCCGCACAGGGTCTGCGCGATCCGTTCACCGATGCCTGGACCAATCCGCAGCAGGGGAATGGCGGATTGCGTCCGGATCCGAACCGGCGCAAGGAGCCGCTGGAAGGCTTCCCGCTGGACGCACTGGACATGGTCGGCACCATCGGCACCGGAGCCGCCACCGTGGCGCTGGTGATGGGGCCGGACAAGGTGACCTACCGGGTACGCCCGGGCGGCTACCTGGGGCAGAGCGACGGGCGGGTCACGGCGGTCTTCGAAGACCACGTGGAGCTGATCGAACTGGTGCCGGATGGCGCGGGCGGCTGGCTGGAACGGCCGGCAACGCTCTCGCTTGAAGATCAATGATCGTTTACTGGGGATAGCACGATGACCTTTCACCAAGCCAAGGGGCTGCGTCCCATCCGGCGCTTTACCTTGAACCGTGTCAGCGCGTTGGGAGTCGCGCTGATGCTGGCCTGCGCTCCGGCGCTGGCCGCCGCACCGGCGGAAAAGCCGGTGGGCGCCACCGTGGCACCGGCGGCAGCGCCGGCCGGCCTGTCGGTGGCCAAGATCGATTTCAAGCGCGGCGATGATGGCGCCGGGCGCCTGATCGTCCAGTTCGACGGCCAGGGCGCGGTTCCGGACCTGCGTACGCAGGGCAACAGCGTGGTGGTCGATGTCGGTAACGCCCGACTGCCGGCCAACCTGCAGAAGCCGATGAACGTCATCGACTTCGCTACGCCGGTGCAGCGCATCGACGCCAAGCCGTCCGGTGCCGGTACCCAGCTGGTGCTGAGCACCGGTGGCGCGGTGGAGTCGCTGGCCTACCAGAGTGGCAACGAGTACGTGGTGGAGATCAGCCCGCGGCAGGCGCCGGCCGCCGTCGGTGCCGTCACCGCCGGCAGCGTCACCCAGGCTGCCAAGGCCGTCGGCCAGCGCGGTTTCACCGGCAAGCCGGTGACCTTCAACTTCCAGGACGTGCCGGTGCGCACCGTGCTGCAGCTGATCGCCGAGGAATCCAATCTCAACGTGGTGGCCTCCGATTCGGTACAGGGCAATGTGACCCTGCGCCTGGTCAACGTGCCGTGGGACCAGGCACTGGACATCGTGCTGCGTGCCAAGGGCTTGGACAAGCGTCGCGATGGCAGCGTGATCTGGGTCGCTCCGCAGGCTGAGCTGGCCAAGTTCGAGCAGGAGAAGGAAGACGCGCGCATCGCCATCGAGAACCGCGAAGACCTGGTCACCGATTACGTCCAGATCAACTACCACAGCGCCACGCAGATCTTCAAAGCGCTGACCGAGGCCAAGGGCATCGGTGGCGGCAGTGGTGGCGGCAATGGCGGTGGTGGCGGCTCGTCGCAGGAGGAGAGTGGCTTCCTGTCCGGGCGTGGCCGCATCGTCGCCGACGAGCGCACCAACACGCTGATGATCAGCGACATTCCGAAGAAGATCGCGCGCATGCGCGAGCTGATCAGCGTGATCGACCGCCCGGTCGACCAGGTGCTGATCGAAAGCCGCATCGTGATCGCGACCGACACCTTCGCCCGCGAGTTGGGTGCGAAGTTCGGCATCAGCGGCAGCCGCGACAACGTGTACTTCAGCGGCAACCTGGAATCCAATCGCCTGACCCGCGAATCCCAAGTCAAGGCGGCGCAGGACAATGCCAAGGCCGAGCGTGACTGGATTGCTGGCGGCCGTGTCGGTCCGCCGCCGGTACCGACGGGTTCGGCCATTACCCGTGGCCTGAACTGGAGTTTGCCGGTAGCCGCGACCAGCAATCCGGGTTCTCTGGCATTGTCGATCCTCAATGCCGGCTACCTGCTGGACGTGGAGTTGTCGGCCATGCAGGAAGAGTCGCGAGGTGAAGTGATCTCCAACCCGCGTGTGGTCACCACCAACCAGCGTGAGGCAACGATCAAGCAGGGCAAGGAAATCGGCTACGTCACCATCAGTGGTGGCGGTGCCAGTGGTGTTGCAACGCCGAACGTGCAGTTCAAGGAAGTGGTTCTGGAGCTGAAGGTCACACCGACCATCACCAACGACAACCGCGTCTTCCTCAACATGCAGGTGAAGAAGGACGAAGTGGACCAGCTCATACAGCTGGACGGCTACGGCACGGTGCCGTCGATCAACCGGCGCGAGGTCACTACCGCGGTGCTGGTCGAGGATGGGCAGACCGTGGTCATCGGTGGTGTGTACGAGTTCACCGACCGCAGCAGCATCAGCAAGGTGCCGTTCCTGGGCGACGTGCCGTTCCTGGGCAACCTGTTCAAGAAGCGCGGCCGCAACAAGGACAAGGCCGAGTTGCTGGTGTTCGTCACCCCGAAGGTGCTGCGCGTGGCCAAGCAGAACTGAGCCCGCGCCTCCGCGAAACGCAGAAGGGCCGCCCTGCGCGGCCCTTCTGCGTTTCCGCCCGTAGATCCACGCCATGCGTGGATGGGCCGTTCAGCCGTTCTTGATGCCATTCGCAGGGCACCCTGCGATGATGTCGGGAACCCGTGCCGTCCCGCGCCGGTCAAAGGCCCCCATGAACCTGCCACCGCCGATGCCCGAAACCGTCTCGCCGCCGTCCGCGCCGGCCACCTCCCGCCTGCATGCCGCTTTCAGCCAGCTGCGCGACGCATTGTCGGCCGAGATCGTCGGCCAGGCCGCGCTGGTCGAACGCCTGCTGATCGCGCTGCTGGCCGATGGCCACCTGCTGGTGGAAGGCGCTCCGGGCCTGGCCAAGACCACGGCGATCCGCGCGCTGGCCTCGCGCCTGGAGGCCGACTTCGCCCGCGTGCAGTTCACCCCGGACCTGTTGCCTGCCGACCTGACCGGCACCGAGATCTGGCGCCCGCAGGAAGGCCGCTTCGAATTCGTACCCGGCCCGATCTTCCATCCGATCCTGCTGGCCGATGAAATCAACCGCGCGCCAGCCAAGGTGCAGTCGGCACTGCTGGAAGCGATGGGCGAGCGCCAGGTCACCGTGGGCCGCCACACCTACGCGCTGCCGCCGCTGTTCCTGGTGATGGCCACGCAGAACCCGATCGAGCAGGAAGGCACCTTCCCGCTGCCAGAAGCGCAGTTGGACCGTTTCCTGATGCATGTGCGCATCGGCTACCCGGACCAGGCCGCCGAATCGGAGATCCTGCGCCTGGCCCGCGAGCGCGCCCGTGGTGCGTTGGGGGAAGCCGCACAAGCGCCGGAAAAGCTGCCGATGCAGGATGTGTTCGATGCCCGCCGCGAAGTGCTGGACCTGCACATGGCGCCGGCGCTGGAACGCTACCTGATCGAGCTGGTGCTGGCCTCGCGTGATCCGTCGCGCTATGACGCTGGTCTTGGCCGCCGCATTGCATGGGGCGCCAGCCCGCGCGGTTCCATCGCGCTGGAACGCTGTGCACGCGCGCGCGCCTGGCTGGCCGGCCGCGATTTCGTCACCCCCGATGACGTGCGTGCGGTTGCTGCCGACGTGCTGCGCCATCGCGTGCTGCCCAGCTACGAAGCCACCGCTGAAGGCTGGGATGGTGAGCGCCTGGTGCAGGAGCTGCTGGCCCGGGTGCCGGCACCCTGAGCCTGCGCATGACCGATCCATCCCTGCACCACGCCTCCTCCGTCAGTGACGGTGACGGGCTGCGCCCGCAACTGTCCGAACTGGTGGCGCTGCGCCGCCTTGCACAGCGACCGCCGCCGCCACGCCGTGGCCGTGCCGGCAACGCCGGGCAGGCGCCGTCGCCGCTGCGCGGGCGTGGCATGGAATATGCGGAGTCACGCGAGTACGTGGCCGGTGATGATGCACGGCATATCGACTGGCGGGTGACCGCGCGGACCGGTCGTGCCCACACCAAGCTGTTCCAGGCCGAACGCGAGCGGGTCAGCCTGATCGTGGCCGATACCTCGCCGGCCCTGTACTTCGGCACCCGCGTGCGCTTCAAATCGGTGCAGGCTGCACGCGCGGGCGCCGTCGCCGCGTGGTCGGCGCAGCGTCGGGGCGATCGCATCGGCGCCCTGCGTGGCAGCGACCGTGAACCACCGATTGCACCGGCAGGCGGCCCGCGCGGCGTATTGCGCGTGCTGGACGCGCTCACCCGCTGGTATGCGCAGCCCCCGGCCGACGACCTTGGCCTGGAACGTGCGCTGGACCATGCCGGTCGCGTCCTGCGCCCGGGTGCACGTGTGCTGGTGCTGGCCGATCCGCAGCAGGCCATCCGTATTCCGCCGGCGCGCTGGAGTGCGCTGGCCCAGCACCACGACCTCAGCCTGGTGCTGCTGGTGGATCCATTGGAACTGCAGCCTCCGTCAGCCGCGCTGCAGTTCCAGACCCTGCAGCAGCGCATCGGCCTCGACCTGCGACGCAGCGAGGTCCAGGCCCATTGGCAGGCCCACTTCGTCGAACCGCTGCAGGACCTGCGGCGCCAGCTGGGAGCGCGCCGCGTCGATGTGCAGGTGCTGTCCACCGACGCGCCCAGCGATGCCTGGCTGGCGCCATCACCGACCGAGGTGCCGGCATGAGCGCGAACCTGCCGCTGCGCGATGTGCAGGTGCCACCCGCTCCATCATGGTGGCCGCCGGCACCGGGCTATCTGATGATCGGCGGCGTGATGCTGCTGTTGCTGGCGGTGGCTGCATTCTTCTGGTGGCAGCGTCGCCGTCGCCGCCAACGCTGGTTGCAGCTGTTCGATCAGGAGCTGGCATCTACCGCCGATGCTGCTGCGGAACTGGCAGCCATCGCCGGACTGCTGCGTCGCGCCGCACGCCAGGCGCAGCCCGGCAGTGAATCCCTGCGCGATGATGCCTGGTGGCAGCGCGTGGATCCGCAGGGCACATTGCCGGAAGCACGCCGAAGCCTGTTGGCCGAAGGTGCCTATCGCCCACGCGTGGACGTCAACGAGGTGGCCGCAGTACGCCGCTGGGCGCGCGAGCGCTATCTGGCCATGCTGCTGGAGCGGCGCCGATGAATCTGCTGGCAAGTTACTGGCCATGGCCGGACCTGCAGCTGGCGTGGCCGTTGGCCCTGCTGGCGCTGCCGTTGCCGTTGCTGATGCGCTGGTGGAAGCGTCGTGCCGATCCCGGTGCTGCGCTGCGGGTGCCCTATGCGGCGACGGAACTGGAAGCGCTGGCCGGTGGCGGCCGCGTTGATGTGTCGTGGCTGCGCACGCTGCTGTTGTGGCTGGGTTGGTGCGCGCTGTGCGTCGCACTGGCTCGCCCGCAACAGCTGGGTGAAGCGATCACGCCGCCGCAGGAGGGCCGGCAGATGATGCTGGCGATGGACGTGTCCGGCAGCATGGGCGAGGGCGACATGGTGCTGGGCGGGCAGGCGGTGGATCGCCTCACTGCCGCGAAGGCGGTGCTGGCCGACTTCCTCGATCGCCGCGCCGGTGATCGCATCGGCCTGCTGATCTTCGGCGACCGCGCCTACACGCTGACGCCGCTTACGGCCGATCTGGCCAGCGTGCGCGACCAGCTGCGCGACAGCGTGGTCGGCCTGGCCGGGCGCGAGACCGCAATCGGTGATGCCATCGGCCTGGCGGTGAAGCGCCTGCGCAGCCAGCCTGAAGGCCAGCGCGTGCTGATTCTGCTGACCGACGGCGTCAGCAATGCCGGCGTGCTGGAACCGCTGCGTGCCGCCGAAGTCGCGCGTGCCGAGGGCGTGCGTATCCACACCGTCGCCTTTGGCGGTGATGGCAGCATGCGCCTGTTCGGTATTCCCATTTCCGCCGACCAGGATCCGGTCGACGAGGCTACCTTGAAGAAGATCGCGAGCATGACCGGCGGCCAGTTCTTCCGCGCCCGCGACACTGCACAGCTGGCCGGCATCTACGCCGAACTGGACCGGCTCGAGCCGATCGCTGCGAAGGGACCAAGCCTGCGACCGCGCGAGGAACGCTATGCATGGGCGCTGGGCCTGGCCTTGCTGCTGGGCGCATTGGCCTGGCTGTGGCCGGAGCGTCGCCGATGATCGCGCTTGCTTCGAATCTTCCCGACTGGAACGCGCTGCACTTCCTGCGTCCGGAATGGCTGTGGGCGTTGCTGGCGCTGCCGTTGATCATCGCTGTGGCGTTGTATCGGCAGCGGCGCAGCGACGTGTGGCGAACAGCGGTGGATGCCCACCTGTTGCCGCATCTGCTGGCTGCGGGCACGCGCCGCCGTGCACGCCTGCCCTGGGCCGTGCTGCTGGGCTGGACCCTGGCAGCGCTGGCCATGGCCGGGCCGAGTTGGCGGCAGCAGGCACAACCGATGTTCCAGGCCAGCGCACCGCTGCTGGTCGTGCTGGATCTGTCCAGCCGGATCAATGCTACCGATCTGCCGCCGTCGCGCCTGCTGCAGGCACGGGCAACAGTGGGCGAGCTGCTGCGTGCCCGCCAGGGGGGGCAGGTGGGGCTGGTGGTCTATGCCGAGGATGCCTACACCGTGGCACCTTTGACCGACGACGGCAGCAACGTCGCGCTGTATCTGGACGCGCTGTCGCCGGATGTGATGCCGCGCGACGGACAACGCGCCGACCGTGGCATCGACTGGGCGACGCGGTTGATGCGCCAGATCGGGGCATTGCGGGGGCAGATCCTGCTGGTCAGCGATCAGGCGGATGATGAAGCGGCACTGGCCGCAGCGCAGGCGCGCAGCCTCGGCATGCAGGTGTCGGTACTGGGGCTGGGCACATCTGCCGGTGCGGCGTACCGGGATGGCACTGGGCAGATCCGCCAGGCCGCGCTGGATGAAGGCAGCCTGCGTGCGGTGGCGACCGCAGGCGGAGGCCGCTATGCCCGCATCGCCACCGATGACAGTGATCTGCGTGCGCTGGGCGTACTTGATGCACGCGAAGGTACTGCGGCGCAGCGGCCCGGCGAGGGCAAGCAATGGCGTGATGAAGGGTTCTGGCTGCTGCCACCGGTGATGCTGCTGGCGCTGCTCGCTTTCCGTCGCCGCGCGCTGCTGGCGGCGGTGCTGGCGGTGGGCCTGCTGCCATGGATGAGTGATGTGCAGGCGCAGGCGCCCGCGGTGCCTGCCGCACCGCTGGCGCAGGGCACGCTGTGGAAGCGCGCCGACCAGGTGCAGCACCAGCGTCTGGCCGAAGGTGCGCAGGCTTACCGCAACGGTGATTTCGCCAGTGCCCGCAAGCAGTTCGAGGGCATCGACAGCGATGCGGGCTGGTACAACCTGGCCAATACGCTGGCCCGCCAGGGCAACTACGACGAAGCCATTGCCGCCTACGACCGCGCGCTGGCACTGCATCCCGGCATGGCCGATGCGGTCGCCAACCGTGCCGTGGTCGATGCCGTGCGCAAGCGCAAGCAGTCGGGTGGCAAAGGCCAGGATCAGCAGAAGCCACCGCAGAACGGGCAGCAGAAGCAGCAGAACGATTCACAGGGCCAGCAGAATCCGCAGGGCCAGCAGAATCCCGGTCAGGGACAGCCGCAGTCAGGTCAGCAGGGCCAGCCCAATCCCGGTGACGAAAAGAACCAGTCGAGCCCGCAGCCCGGCGAGCGCGGCCGCGATGGACAGCAGGCGCCGCCACAGGTGGAGGATGCCAAGGCGCAGGCCCAGGCTGATGAGCAACAGCGCCAGCGCATGCAGCAGGCCATGCAGCAGGCACGTGAGGGCAAAGGCGATCAGGATGGCAAGCCCGTGCCAGGCAGCGACGGCACCACCCCACGCCAACGCGAGGAGCAGCAGGCGGTGGAGGCGTGGATGCGGCGCGTGCCGGATGATCCGGGCGCATTGCTGCGGGCCAAGTTCCAGCTGGAAAACGAACGCAGGAAGAGGGAAGGGCGATGACGCGGGCGATCAACATGCACGGGCACTGGCCCCGACAGGTACTGGCGGCGCTGCTGCTGTGGCTGCCGCTGCTGGCCTGGGCGCAGCCGCGTGCGTGGCTGGACCGCGACCGCATCGCGATGGGCGACACGGTCACGCTCAACGTCGAGAGCGACCAGGGCGCCCCTGACTTCACACCGTTGCGCACCGACTTCGACCTCAGCGGGCAGACCAGCAGCCGCCAGGTAGCGTGGAGCAATGGCAGCATGCAGCAGCGCAATCTGTATGGCGTGGCACTCACGCCACGGCGTAGCGGTGCACTGGTGGTGCCGGGCCTGCAGGTGGGCAGCGTACGTACCGCACCGTTGACCCTGCAGGTGGATGCCGCTGCCGTGGCAGGTCCCGACAGCAATGCGGTGGCGTTCATCGAAACCGCTGTCGATGACGAGACACCGTATGTGCAGCAGAGCGTAGGCGTGGTGGTGCGGTTGTATTTCGCTTCGCAGCTGGCCTCCGGCGAACTGGTGCTGGATACACCGGCCGGCGCGTCGTTGCAGCGGGTGGGCGATGACCGCACCGATGTGCGACAGGTCAGCGGCCGCCGCTACAACGTGGTCGAGCGGCGCTTCCTGCTGATCCCCGAGCGCAGCGGTGCACTTCGGCTGGCCGGTGCGCGCTTCAGCGGGCGCAGTGCCGGTGGCTTCTTCGACGATTTCTTCGGCGGCGGCGACGGGCGCATGAATGCCACCGGCGCCGATCGCACGTTGCAGGTGCAGGCGCAACCGGCACAGGCGCCGCAGCCATGGCTGCCGCTGCAGGGCCTGCAGCTGCGCTACACCAGTGCACCGACCAGCGCCCGTACCGGCGAGGCGGCCAACGTGGTGGTGGAGGCGATTGCCGAAGGCGCTACCCGCGCGCAGTTCACCGATCTGCCGGTGCCCGACGTCGGCAACGCGGCGCAGGTGTTCGCAGAACCTGCGCAGTACGAAGAGACCTTCAATGGCAGTACGCCGCGGCTGAAGATCACCCGCCGCTATTCCATCGTGCCGCGCCAGCCGGGTTCGCTGGTGGTGCCGGGGCCGCGCCTGCCGTGGTGGGACGTGCGCAATGGCAAGGCACAGGAAGCGAAGCTGCCGGACCTGACGCTGGCCGTGGTGGCCGGTAACGGGGCTGGCAGTGCGCCACCTGCACCGCTGCCGCCGATCGACACCGATGCGGCGCTGCCGGATGGCGATGGCCAGGACAGCCGTATCGCGGCGACCGATCCGCGCGCCAGTGGTTTGTCCGAGCGGCCATGGACGTGGATGGGCGCCGCCATCGGCCTGGCGTTGCTGTGGCTGCTGACGCTGTTGTGGGGCTGGCAGCGAGGCCGTCGCCCGCGCGTGGCGGCGCCCGTGGCGGCCAAGGGCGCTGTGCCGGCTGTGGCGACTGGACGTGCAGGCGTGGCCGAACTGCGCCGCGCGCTGGATGGTGAAGGGTTTGATCAGGTGGAAGCGCAGCTGTGTGCGATGGCTGGTGTCGAACGTATCGAGCAGGTCATCGACCGCCTGGCTGACCCCGGACAGCGACAGGTGCTGCAGGACCTGCAGCAGGCGCGCTGGGGTGGGCAGGGCGACCTGGCGTCGCTGCGTGCGCGCTTGCGCGAGGCCTTCCGTGACGGACCGCACTGGTCGGCGGCTGCCGGCACCGCTGACACTGGCCTGGCGCCGCTGTATCCGCCGCGGCGAACCTGAACCGGCGCCGCTTGCGCGCTTTGTTAGAGTGCATTCATTTTTCGAGGAAACCCGCGCATGACAGCAGCTGCTGCCGACAAGAAGAAGTTGCCCCTGCATTGGAAGATGGGCATCGGCTTTGCGATCGGCCTGATCCTGGGACTGATCGTGCACGCCCTGGGCGGCAGCGTCGATGGTCTGCAGGCCGGTGCCAAGTGGGTAATGGACTACATCACCACCCCGGCTTCGGGCCTGTTCCTCAACCTGATCTTCATGCTGATCGTGCCGCTGATCTTCTCGGCGCTGATCATGGGTGTGTCGGAGATGGGTGACATCCGCGCCCTTGGCCGCATCGGCTGGAAGACCCTGGCCTATACCGTGCTGCTGTCCGGCATTGCCGTGGGCATCGGGCTGGTGCTGGTGAACCTGCTCAAGCCGGGTGTCGGCGTCGACCCGCAGGTCGCTGCGATGATGCTGTCGGAGAACGCCGAGCGCAGCAAGGAGATTGTCGCGGGCATCCACGGCACGCCGAAGGGCATGGACATGCTGCTGTCGATCGTGCCGAGCAACGTGCTGCAGGCCGCGTCTGACAACGGCGCGATCCTGTCGCTGATGTTCTTCGCGCTGATGTTCGGCATCGGCATGGTGCTGACCGACAACGAGAAGGTCGCGCCGCTGCGCCGCGCCATCGAAGGCGTGTTCGAAATTTCGATGACCCTGATCAACCTGGTCATCCGCCTGGCCCCGTATGCGGTGGCCTGCTTCATGTTCAACCTGGCCGCGCTGTTCGGCTTCGAGCTGATCATCCGCCTCGGTGCCTACGTGGGCGTGGTGGTGTTGGCACTCGGCCTGCACATGGTGGTGAGCTACGGTACGGCCGTATGGCTGTCCGGTCGTTCGCCGCTGTCGTTCTTCCGCGATACCCAGGAAGCGACGGTGATGGCGTTCTCCACCGCCTCCAGCAACGCCACCCTGCCGACCGCGCTGCGCGTGGCCGACCAGATGGGCCTGCCGCAGCGCGTGTCGCGCTTCGTGCTGACCGTGGGCGCCACCGCCAACCAGAACGGCACCGCGCTGTTCGAGGGCGTGACGGTGATCTTCCTGGCCCAGTTCTTCGGCGTGGACCTGAGCATCGGCCAGCAGATCATGGTGATGGCGGTCTGCATCCTCGGTGGCATCGGCACGGCCGGCGTGCCGTCAGGCTCGCTGCCGGTGGTGGCGATGATCTGCGCGATGGTGGGCGTGAACCCGCTGGGCATCGGCCTGATCCTGGGCGTGAACCACTTCCTGGACATGTGCCGTACCGCGCTGAACGTGACCGGCGACCTGGCCCTGACCACCCTGGTGGCCAAGGGCGAGTCCCACGATGGCCCGGCGCTGGGCCCGCAGCAGGACTGAGTCCGGATTCCCGTCCCCGGACTCCGGGGGCGGTAGTGCCGGCCGCTGGCCGGGTGCGCGTCATCGCATGCGCGCTGCCGCTCCCACGTTTCGCGATGCGAATCGCGGGGCCCCTTACCGGCCTCCACACCCCGGCGCCTATGGCGCAGCCCCCGAACTCCGGGGGCGGGTAGTGCCGGCCGCTGGCCGGCAACTTCATGATCTTCATTGGATTCTGCGCAACTGCCGGCCAGCGGCCAGCACGACCGGGCAAGGTGAACCGACCCCCCGCCCGGCGACTATGGGACAATAGGCCGCCCGCACGTCCGCGGCCGCCTCCCGATTCCGACAGAACCATGACGCAGCCTACCCGTCGCCAGTTGGCCAACGCCATCCGCTTCCTTGCCGCCGATGCGGTTGAAACCGCAAAGTCCGGCCACCCCGGCATGCCCATGGGCATGGCCGACATCGCCGAAGTCCTCTGGAACGACTATCTCCGCCATAACCCGAGCAATCCGCACTGGTTCAACCGCGACCGTTTCGTGCTGTCCAACGGCCACGGTTCGATGCTGCAGTACGCGCTGCTGCACCTGAGCGGTTACGACCTGCCGATCGAGCAGCTGAAGCTGTTCCGCCAGCTGGGCAGCCACACCGCCGGCCACCCGGAACGCCACGAGACCCCGGGCGTGGAAACCACCACCGGCCCGCTGGGCCAGGGTTTCGCCAATGCCGTGGGCTTCGCCCTGGCCGAGAAGCTGCTGGCACAGCGCTTCAACCGCCCGGAGCTGGAAGTGGTCGACCATCGCACCTGGGTGTTCATGGGCGATGGCTGCCTGATGGAAGGCGTGTCGCATGAAGCCGCTTCGCTGGCCGGTACCTGGGGCCTGCACAAGCTGGTCTGCTTCTGGGACAACAACCACATCTCCATCGACGGCAACGTCGAGGGCTGGTTCACCGACAATACCCCGGAGCGTTTCGAGGCCTATGGCTGGAACGTCGTGCGCGATGTCGATGGCCACGACCCGGAAAGCATCAAGGCCGGCATCGAGGCCGCGCTGTCGCAGAGCGACAAGCCGACCCTGATCTGCTGCCGCACCACCATTGGTTTCGGTTCGCCGAACAAGGCGGGCAAGGAATCCAGCCACGGCGCGCCGCTGGGCAAGGACGAGCTGGAAGCCACCCGCAAGCAGCTGGGCTGGGAATACGGTCCGTTCGAGATCCCGCAGGCGATCTACGACGGCTGGCGCGCCAATGGCGCCGGCACCCTGCGCCAGGCCGAGTGGGAACAGCTGTTCGACAAGTACGCCAGCCAGTACCCGGCTGAAGCGTCCGAGCTGACCCGCCGTTCGCACGGCGAGCTGCCGGCCGACTTCGTTGCCAAGGCCGATGCCTACATCGCCCAGGTGGCCGCTGAAGGCCCGACGATCGCCTCGCGCAAGGCCTCGCAGCTGGCCATCGAAGCCTACGCCCCGCTGCTGCCGGAAATCGTCGGCGGCTCGGCCGACCTGGCGCACTCCAACCTGACCCTGTGGAAGGGCAGCAAGTCGGTTGCCAGCGACGACGCCAACGCCAACTACGTGTACTACGGCGTGCGCGAGTTCGGCATGACCGCCATTGCCAACGGCCTGGCCCTGCACGGCGGCTTCATTCCGTTCGACGCCACCTTCCTGGTGTTCAGCGATTACGCCCGCAACGGCGTGCGCATGAGCGCGCTGATCCCGGCCCACGCCATCCACGTCTACACCCACGACTCGATCGGCCTGGGCGAAGACGGCCCGACCCACCAGCCGGTGGAGCACCTGGCCTCGCTGCGCTACATCCCGAACAACGACGTGTGGCGTCCGTGCGATGCGGTCGAGTCGGCGGTGAGCTGGAAGGCTGCGATCACCCGCCAGGACGGCCCGAGCTGCCTGGTGTTCAGCCGCCAGAACCTGCCGCACCAGCCGCGCAACGCCGAGCAGATCGCCCAGATCGAGCGCGGTGGCTACGTGTTGGCCGATGCCGCCGGCACCCCGGACGTGATCCTGATCGCCACCGGTTCGGAAGTTTCGCTGGCCACCGAAGCCAAGGCCCAGCTGGATGCGGCCGGCCTCAAGACCCGCGTGGTCTCGATGCCGTCCACCGACGTGTTCCTGCGCCAGGATGCGGCCTACCGTGAATCGGTGCTGCCGAACGCCGTGCGCAAGCGCGTGGCGGTGGAAGCCGGTGTCACCGGCTTCTGGCGCCAGTTTGTCGGCCTGGACGGTGCGGTGATCGGTATCGACACCTTCGGTGCCTCGGCCCCCGCCGACCAGCTGTACAAGCACTTCGGCATCACCACCGCCCACGTTGTGGAAGCGGCCAAGGCGCTGTAAGCAGCCTCGCGAAGCAGGAAGGGAAAGGCCGGCGCACGCCGGCCTTTTCTTTGCTCGAGAGAAAAGGGGACGGAGGGGATCAAGTCGTTTGTGCACAAACGACTTGATCCCCTCCGTCCCCTTTTTTCAGGCGGTGCGTGCCAGTGCGAGGCGCAGCAGTCTCGCGTCCAGGCGCTCGCCGAAATCCTTCGGTGCCTGCAGGCCCATGCGCTGCAGGTACACCGCATCGCCGTCGCCAGCCGGTTGCCGCAGCGCCGCCCAGACCGTGCGCAGCTTGTCGCCGCGGGTCTGCGTGTTGGCCTTCAGCCAGCCCAGCGCTTTCACCAGCACCTGCTCGATCTCGTTGAAGTCGCTGCCCAACGGATAGTCGGGCAGGCTGCCATCGACGCGGAACGGTGCCAGTGCCGCGGACAGTGCCTGCGGCGTGTTGCGCTGCTGGCGCTCCGGATCCGGTTGCGTGGCCGCCAGCAGCTTGCGCGAGGCGTGTGCCTGCTGCAGCAGGCCGGCCTGGAACGGGGCCTCGGTGATTGCGGTCATCGCATGCACGCAGTCCTCGTCGGTCAGGCCGCGCAGGTCGGCGATGCCGTATTCGTTGAGGTAGATGTCGCGCAGGTGGCGAGGGATGGTGGTGTGCCCGTAGTTCCAGCGCACGTTGGATTCGCGCTGGCCCTTGTCATCGCGCGCGGCGCGGAACATCAGCACGCTGCGCGCTTCCGGCAGCGCATGTGCCATCGCCACGAAGTTGTACTGACCACCCACGCCGGACACCACACGTCCATCATCCAGCGCATCCGACACCGCCGCGCCCAGCGCGGTGGCCATCATGCAGGAGTTGAAGAAGCGCGCGTGGCGGCGTTGCAGGCGTTCCAGTGTCTCGTTGCCACCGTACAGCTGGTTGATCTCGCTGATGCGGCGCATGCCGATCGCACGGCATTCGTCTTCCGGCAGCGTGCGCAACCACTCGTAGAACTCCGGCGAGCCCAGGTAGAAGGCGCCATGCAGATACTCGCCCTCGGCAGCCAGGGTGGCGTGGTCGATGGACAGCGTGCTGCCGTTCTCGATGCGTTGCATCAGCGCCAGGTCATCGTGCACCTTGCGCTTGATCACGCCGGTCTGCACCAGCCGGCGGAAGCCCTCGTTGAGCATTTCGCTGCAGCCATACAGGCCGACCTCGAACGGATCCAGTCCGCCGATTTCCTGCACCAGCGGGTGGCTGGCCAGCTGCGGATCCAGCGCGTGCAGCACGCGGCGGTAGCGGGCGTTGTCGGTGTGGCGCAGCACCAGCGCATGGCTGAGCGCGTCGGCCAGCGTGCCGATGCCAATCTGCAGGGTGCCGCCGTCGCGCACCAGTGTGCTGGCATACAGGCCGATCGCGTAGTCGGCGTCGCCGACCGGCTGCCGCGGCAGGCCGAAAAGCGCCGGATACGGCGGTGGCGGGGTGATCACCAGATCGAAGAACGACACATCGACCGTAGCCGAGCCGCCCATATAGGGCAGCTGCGGGTCGATCTCGGCGATCAGCAGCGGGCGAGGCAGCCCGCGAGCGGTCATCGCATCCAGCGTGTCCTGGGTGATGTCGTTGTTGCACGACAGCGAAAGCCGGCGGTCGTTCGGCCGCATCGCCACCTTCTGCACGATCACCTGCGGCGCGCGCTGCGCGACCGCATCGGCGGCGTGGGTGTAGTTCAGGCTGGTATAGCTGGACTGCGCCTGCCGCGAGCCGAGCAGGGCGCCGGACTGCATGTAGAACTCTTCCACCTGCACATGTGCCGGCAACGCGTCGCGCGCGATCGCATCGGCATAGGCCAGGCGCGGGAAATCGTCGCCGAAATGGCGCTGCGCGAACGGCGCCATGAAGCGCGCTTCCAGGCCGTTGCCGCGCGCCTTCGGCGGGTTCAGCGACAGCGCGGTATACAGCTGCAGTGGCCGCGACGGATCGTGCTCGACGCGTGCGTAAAGGGCATTGAGCAGCCGATGCGGCTTGCCCAGTGCCAGCGGTGCCCCGATCCGCAGCGGCCCGTCCACGCGCGCAAACAACCAGTCGACAGCGGCGTCCAGGTCGGTGAGGTGTTCGGTCATGCGCGGTGGTCCTGCGTGTGGGGGAGTGCGGGCATTACAGCATGTCGGGCTTGAACCGCCGTCGACGCGAGACTTCGGCGCCAGACACCATGAACTGCCCATCGCCCCGGTAATGCATCGTGCGCGGCAGTTTCGGCCGGGGCGCAACATGGGCGCGCACGATTTCCCAGATGAACAGGTTGTTCGACGCGACCTGGCTGTCGTCGTACAAGCGGCATTCGAAGCACGAATGGCATTGCCCGACCAGCGGTGCACCGACCTCGCGCGCCGGCAGCGCATCAAGCTCGAAACGGGCGAACTTGTCGACCTCGCGGCCGCTGCAGTTGCCGATGTCCACCACGGTATCGAGCAGTTCCACCCCCGGCACATTGATCACGCACTCGCCGCTGTCACGCGCCAGCGCATGGCTGTGGTTTGCGTCCCACAGGTAGGTGGCGACCAGCGAAGGCGAGAAGCCCATCACCATGTGCCAGCCCATCGTCATCAGGTTGCGTTGGCCGCGCCAGGCGGTGCTGACCAGCACGACCGGCCCGGGTTCGAGGAAGCGGCGGGCCTGCTCGACCGGGAATTCCTTCTTGGGCAGCGCTTTCATCCGGGGCCTGGGGCGGGAGGAATCGATGCTGGCGCAGCCGGGATGAACCTGGAGTCGAGGGGCTTGACAGACGATTCGATTACGCGCGTAATCGGGTTGTCGATTACGGATGTAAACCATGACCCCGATCAGCGAAGCCGAAGCCGTTGTGATGGAGGTGCTATGGCAGCAGGCACCGCGTAGCGCCGATGACGTGGTCGCCGCACTGGCCCACCGTGACTGGGCCGAGCCGACCATCAAGACCCTGCTCAACCGCCTGCTGACCAAGGGCGCGATTACTGCCGAGCGCGATGGCCGGCGCTACCTGTACCGGCCGCTGCTGCAGCGGCAGGCCTGGGTGGAGGCGCAGAGCCAGGACTTCATTGGTCGTGTCTTCGAAGGGCGCGTTGCGCCGTTGGTTGCGCACTTCAGCGAACGCGGCCAGTTGAGTGCGCAGGACATCGCCGAACTGAAGAAACTGATCCAGGAGCTGGACCATGACTGAGCTGCTCGATGGGTTGTGGCAGGCCAGCCTGTGGCTGGCGGTGGGCGCGGTCCTGCTGGCGGTGATGCGGCCGCTGCTGGTGCGATTGGGGGGCGCTGGTCTGGCCTACCGCAGCTGGTGGCTGCTGCCGATGCTGGGGGCATCGTTGCTGCTGCCGCTGCCGCAGGTGGCACTTCTGGAGCATGTGCCAACGCTGCCGCTGAAAGTGGTACCCGGCGCCGTCGAAGGCATGGCAGGGCAGTCGTTGCCGTGGGCCGGGCTGTTGCTGCTGGCATGGATGCTGGGGGCGGTCCTTTGTCTGCTACGCGATCTACGTGCGCAGCGGCGCTTTGAACGTGGCATGGGCCAACTGTGTGCACGCGCCGATGGCAGCTGGCAGGCCAGCGCTGATCCCGGGCTGCCCGCGCTGGTCGGCCTGTGGCGTCCGCGCATCGTGGTAGGCCCGGACTTCGACCAGCAGTTCACCGCACAGGAGCAGGGCCTGATCCTGCAGCACGAGCGCAGCCACCGTCGCAATGGCGATCACTGGGCCAATGGGGCGCTGCTGATGGCACGCGCGGTGTTCTGGTTCCATCCGCTTCTGCCGTGGGCCTCCCGCCGATTCCTGCGTGACCAGGAGCTGGCCTGCGATGCCCGCACCATTGCCCCGCAGCCTGCGCTGCGCGGTCTCTACGCCAGCACGCTGCTGAAGGCGCAGCTGGTCCATCCGGTTGCGCCAGCGGTCTGCCATTGGCGCAGCCAACCCGTGTTGAAGGAGCGTATCGCCATGTTGAAGCAGTCCAAGCGGAAGGCATTGCCGTGGGTGTCGGGGCAGGTGCTGGTGGTCGGGTTGTGTCTGGGAATGGGAGCGGTGGCGTGGGCCAGCCAGGGTGGCGCGACGGGCGTGCCGTCGATCAGCGTCGAGCCGTTCGAACATGCTGAAGAAGATGCGGCCAAGGCGGGGCTGGACCGTCCGATCCAGGTCGACAAGATGCCGCCACCGTCCTATCCGAAGTCCGCCATCGAACAGCGCCAGGTGGGCGTGGTGAACCTGCGCGTGGACGTGGATGCCAACGGCCATCCGACTGACGTCCAGGTGCTCAGTGCAACCAATCCGGGTGTGTTCGATGCGGTGTCGATCGCCGCTGCGCGGAGCTGGACCTATCGTCCGGCGATGAAGAACGGAAAGCCCGTTGCAGGGGCTGTGAAGATTCCGATCACCTATGCCATGGACAACACCGAGGACTCCCAGTGAAGTCCGCGCCGCTGTTGATGATGGCGGCGCTGTTGGCAGGGTGCGCGACCCAGGATCGCCTGACCACCGTTGATACCCGCAGCGAGAATGTCGGCCATCAGCGCCTGCAGCCGCAGACCGGTGGCGGCAGTGGGCAGCTGCAGGCCTATTCGCTGGGCGCGAGCGAGGGCTACCGGATGCCGCAGTTGTACGCGGCGCCGGATCCGGAGGTCGGTGATCGTGACCCGCGTGCGGAGCTGGCACCGACCACCATCTGCCTGCAGGTGGTGGTTGATGCACAGGGCAGTGTCGAACGCAGCGTGCCGCTGACCGATCGCCCTGAGTGCGCGGCAGGTGCTGCAGGCGAGAATGCGCCCCTGCTGCAGGCGGCGCAGGAAGCCGTGGCGATGTGGAAGTACTCGTCCGCAGCGGTCTGCCACTTCGCGGCTGGCAAGGTGCCTGCCGACCGTGGCGACTGTCGCGGCGCCGAGCGCGTCGAGCCGGTGGCGGTCACCCTGCAGTATGCCTTCACCTTCGAGATCGTGAAGGGACAGCACGTGGTGCGTACGCAGGGAAAATGACCGCTTGCGATGACCGGGGCAGCGCCGGGCCATGCCCGGCGAGCGCAGCGGCGTGGATCAGGCCCCGCCCTGGATGTTGGCCTTCACCGCGGGCTGCATCAGCTTGGGTTCTTCCAGCGTCGCATCGCGTGCCTGGCGCACGCTGACGAACTCCGCCTCGGCCACGCCGTCATGCACGTGGATGTTGTGTGCGCGCTGTTCGCCGATGGTGGTTTCGTTGGCGAATGCACGACCACCCGGACCGTAGTCGTGGCAGACGAACACGCGGGTCGCATCGGGCAGGGCCAGCAGGCGCTGGATCGAACGGTACAGCTGCGCGGCATCGCCACCCGGGAAATCGCAGCGGGCGGTACCGCCGTCGGGCATGAACAGCGAGTCACCGGTGAACAGCGCATCGTCGATCAGGTAGGCGATGCTGTCGCTGGTATGGCCGGGCACGGCGATCACCTGACAGCGCAGTTCGCCCAGAGCAAAGGTTTCGCCATCGCTGAACAGGTGATCGAAGATCTCATCGGCCGCAGGAAGCTGCAGGCCGTAGCGCGGTGCGAAGGTGGCCTGCACCGCGCGGATGCCTTCGCCGATGGCCAGCGTGGCCTCCGGGAAGCGTTGCTTGAGATGGCGCCCACCCGATACGTGATCGGCGTGGGCGTGGGTTTCCAGCAGCCAGCGCAGCTGCAGGCCCTGTTGTTCGATGGCCTCCAACGCGGCATGCAGCGGCGCTTCACTGCTGGCGTCGGTATCCGGGTCGTAGTCCAGGACTGGGTCGATCAGCGCCGCTTCGCCGCTGGCCGGATCACTGACCAGATAGCTGAAGGTATTGCTGTCACGGTGGAAGAACGACTGCACCTGGACTGACATTGGAACGCTCCTCAGCGCGTGCCGAGCACGCGGTTCAGCAACTGCGCCAGGTTCTCACCGGCCAGTCGCAGCTGCGCTTCGGCCAGCGGCCGGTAGCGCTCGGTGTATTCGTCACCGATTTTACGCGTGGCCGGATAAACGCCAGCTTGCATGGAAATGTGGCAGCTGGCCTCGGCCCACGTCTGCGGGTCGCGCTGCGGGTTGGACTGGCGCGCCAGCTTCGGCGCGCGCTGGCTCTGCAGCAGCGGGAGATAGCCTGCGTCGTCCAGCTTGCGGGTGTTGAGCATGCCGCTGTCCCACAGCGAGTGCAGGTTGGTACCGCGGTTGCCGAACTGCAGCTGGAAGTCGTTGCCGCCCTTGTCGTGGGCGTAACCGGCGTGCATCGGCTGGTGGATGTCGCCGACCAGGTGCACGACGAACTTCAGCGCCTGCAGGCGCTCGCCGTCGGTCAGGCTTCGGTCGCCGAGGATGGCGCTCTGTGCCTTCAGGGCCTCGACGATGCAGTTGCCGTTCTTGCAGTGCTTCGGTGCTTCGTAGTGGCAGTTGTCTTCGGCGATGTTGACGTAGTGCCAGCCGGCCGAGCGACGGCCCAGGCCCGGGTCTTTGGCGCGCAGCTGGTCGGCCCACGGCGCGATGCTGGCCAGGGTGGCATCCGGTTCGATGGCCAGCAGGCGGTCCACTTCAGCGCGGGCGGTGGGGGTGAGGCGGGCGTCGGCGACTTCGGCGACCAGACGGTGGCCTTGCGCGCCCCAGGCATGGGCGGGGGCGGAGACGGACAGCAGGGCCGGCGCCAGGGCGGCGGCGAGGAAGAGGGAGTGCAGGGCTTTCATGCGCACATTCTAGCGGGGGCAGGTGGATTGAAGAGCGGCGCGTTCCTGTTCCGAAGTGGGAGCGCAGCGGGAGGGGCTCTGCTCCCCGCCTCGCCCCAGCTCCGAAACCGCTTCAGTCCCAGGAACAAAAAAGCCCCGGCAATCACCGGGGCAACATGCTGCGAGGGTTTTGCATGTAGCGGGGGGAGCGGGGGCGAAGCCCCCCCACTCAACACGCCGCTTAGAACTTGAAGACGTACGAAGCGCCGTAGACCAGGGGATCGATGTTGACCGTGCCGATCTTCTCGCCGTTCAACTTCACCTTGCTGTCGATGTCGATCCAGCGCATGTCCACGCGCAGTGCGCCCTTCTCGCCGATCGCGAAGTCCACGCCCGCATGCGCGGCCAGGCCCCACGAATCCTGCAGCTTCAGGCGGCTGTCCTTCAGCGCACCGGTGGTGTCTTCGCTGAAGAAGGTCGTGTAGTTCACGCCCGCACCGATGAACGGCGACACCTTGCCCTTGCTGTTGAAGTGGTACTGCACGGTCACCACCGGCGGCAGCTGCTTGGTGCTGCCCACGCGGCCCAGGCCCTTGATGTTGATGTCGTGCTTGAACGGCAGCGCGGCCAGCACTTCGATGCCCAGGTTGTCGGCAATGAAGTACTCACCGGTGATGGTCGGCTTGACGTCGTTGTCGACGTCGACCTTCAGGGTGTGGTTGGCCAGCCAGCCGTTGTTCGACTTCGGGGCCACCTGGTGCACGCCGGCGGAGAGGGTCCAGTCGCCCTTGGACTGGGCCATGGCCGGGGCGGCGGCGAGGGACAGGGCGGCGGCCAGGCTGGCCACGATCAGGGGGGAGGTCTTGCGCATGGGGGTGATCTCGTTGCTGGGTGGATGCAGCCAGTCTCGGCCTCACTTCGCGCTAACGCTTTGATCCGGATCAAATCCTGTCCGCCGGCCTGCTGCCTGCCGGGGCTGGCCGGCGGTGGCCAGCCCCGGTTTGCTAGACTTGTGGGCCCTATCCATCCCGCCGCACCCGTCGCGGCTGCAGGAGCTTGAGAACATGGCAATCAAGGTTGGTATCAACGGTTTCGGTCGCATCGGGCGTAACGTCCTGCGCTCGGCGGTGCTGAACTTCGGCGACGACATCGAAATCGTGGCCATCAACGATCTGCTGGAGCCGGACTATCTGGCGTACATGCTCAAGTACGACTCCGTGCACGGCCGTTTCAAGGCTGACGTGGCGGTGCAGGGCAACGACCTGCTGGTCAACGGCAAGAAGATCCGCCTGACCCAGGAACGCGACCCGGCCAACCTGAAGTGGAACGAAGTGGACGTGGACGTGGTGATTGAATCCACCGGCCTGTTCCTGACCAAGGAAACCGCGCAGAAGCACATCGATGCCGGCGCCAAGAAGGTCATCATGTCGGCTCCGTCGAAGGACGACACGCCGATGTTCGTCTACGGCGTGAACGACAAGACCTACGCCGGCCAGGCGATCGTCTCCAACGCGTCGTGCACCACCAACTGCCTGGCCCCGCTGGCCAAGGTCATCAATGACAAGTGGGGCATCAAGCGTGGCCTTATGACCACCGTGCATGCGGCTACCGCTACCCAGAAGACCGTCGATGGCCCGTCCAACAAGGACTGGCGTGGTGGCCGCGGCATCCTGGAGAACATCATTCCGTCGTCCACCGGTGCGGCCAAGGCCGTCGGCGTGGTCATCCCGGAACTGAACAAGAAGCTGACCGGCATGAGCTTCCGTGTCCCGACCTCGGACGTGTCGGTGGTCGATCTGACCGTCGAGCTGGAAAAGGAAGCCACCTACGCCGAGATCTGCGCTGAAGTGAAGGCACAGAGCGAAGGCCCGCTGAAGGGCATCCTGGGCTACACCGAAGACAAGGTCGTGGCCACCGATTTCCGCGGCGAGACCTGCACCTCGGTGTTCGACGCCGAAGCCGGCATCGCCCTGGACGGCACCTTCGTCAAGCTGGTCACCTGGTACGACAACGAGTGGGGCTACTCGAACAAGTGCCTGGAAATGGCCAAGGTCGTCGCCGCCAAGTAAGGCTGGCCAAGATCGCGCACGGACCCCGGCCTGGCCGGGGTTCGTCGTTTATGGGGCCAGCCCTGTCGTAGCATGGGGCGGTCGACCGCTGCCGCTGGGGCGCGGGATTGCAATGGAAGCATGCAATGGAAGCATTGATAGCCCTGGTGGTACTGGTTCTGCTGGCCATCCCGCTGCTGCTGGTGGTAGCGCTGGTGATGATTGCCGGCCTGCGCCGCCGTGTGGCCGCGCTGGAAGGTGCCTTGGCCGCCGCGCCTGCCGCCCGCCCGGCTGCAGCCGAGCCTGCACCGGAACGGGCTGCGCCCATGCCTGCGGCCAGTGCCGATCCACCGTTCCTGCGGCCGGTGGCGGCTGCCGCGCCGCCTCCCCCCCAGCCAACGCCGCCGCCGGTGCACGAACCGGTGCCTGCGGCAGCGGAGGCGCCGCGCCCGGTCACGCCACCGCCGGTGCCACCCGTGCCAGTGCAGCCGCCGTTGCCTTCCGAACCGACGCTGCCGAACTTCATCGAGCGCGGCATCGGAGCGGTCAAGCGCTGGTTCACCGAGGGCAACGTGCCGGTCAAGATCGGCATGCTGGTGCTGCTGGCCGGTGTTGCCGCGCTGTTGAAGTACGTCAGTGACCAGGGCTGGCTGGTGCTGCCGATCGAGCTGCGCCTGGCCGGTGTCACCGTGGGTGCGCTGGGCCTGCTGGCGTTCGGTTGGCATCAGCGCGAGCGCCGGCGCTTGTTCGCACTGGCGCTGCAGGGCGGTGCCATCGGCGTGCTGCTGCTGACCATCTTCGCCGCGTTCAAGCGGTTCGAGCTGCTCAACCCCGGGTTTGCCTTCGCCAGTTCGATCGCGCTGGTGGCCGGGCTGTGCGTGCTGGCGGTGGTGCAGAACTCGCGCACGCTGGCGGCGCTGGGCATCCTCGCAGGCTTCATGGCACCGCTGTGGCTGTCCACCGGCAGCGGCAACCACGTGGGGTTGTTCAGCTACTACGCGGTGCTCAACGCCGGCATCTTCGCCATTGCCTGGTTCCGGCCGTGGCGCGCGCTGAACCTGCTGGGCTTCGCCTTCACCTTCGGCATCGGTACGTTCTGGGGCGTGCTGCAGTACGCGCCGGACAAGTTCAGCAGCACCGAGCCGTTCCTGCTGCTGTTCTTCGCCTTCTACCTGCTGATCCCGCTGCTGTACGCACGCCGGCAGCCCGCCGGGCGGCGTGACCTGGTCGACGGCAGCCTGGTGTTCGGTACGCCCTTGGTCGCCTTCTCGCTGCAGGCCGGCATGCTGCACGAGCAGCCGATGACGCTGGCGCTGTGCGCACTGGGCCTGGCGGCGATCTACGCCGTACTGGCGCGGGCACTGATTGCGCGCGCGTCGTACACCGTGCTGGCGCAGTCGCATGCGGTGCTGGCGGTGGGCTTCGCCACGCTGGCGGTGCCGCTGGCCCTGTCGGCGCGTGCCACCGGCGCGGTGTTCGCGCTGGAAGGTGCAGGCCTGGCCTGGCTGGGCCTGCGCCAGAAACGCTGGCTGCCGCAGGTGTCCGGTGCGTTGTTGCAGATGGGCGCGGCGTTCGCTTTCGTGGCCGGTGGCGATCACTGGCATGAGGACCTGCGCTTCCTGCTCAACCCGACCGCGATCGGTGCACTGCTGCTGGCCGTTGCCGGCTTCGCGTCGGCCTGGAGCTACCAGCGCAGGCAGCGCCACGAGATTGCCCTGGTCTACTACCTGTGGGGCCTGCTGTGGTGGCTGGGTGGCCTGGTGCACGAGATCACCCGGTTCTTCCCGTACCGCACCGAAGTGGATGCACTGCTGGTGCTGGCTGCCGTTACCGCATGGCTGGCCGCCGAAGTACAGCGGCGCCAGCCGGCGCGCGCGCTGGGGATGACCGCGCTCGCGATGCTGGCGCTGGGCTTCCCACTGGCGCTGATACAGAGCGACGCGCACCATCAGCCGTTCGCCGGCTACGGCGCGCTGGCCTGGGCGGTGTTCGCGGTGCTGGGCGTGCGCACGCTGCTGTGCCTGCGCCAGGGCGGCAATACCGTGGCACGCATCGCGCAGTTCCTGTGGTGGCTGCTTTGGCCGTCGCTGCTTTCGCTGCTGGCCCTGTGGGGCGGTGGCGAGGCCGGGCTGGCACAGGGCTGGACCACGTTGCTGGTGACGCTGCCGTGGCTGCTGATGGCAGCGCTGTCGCTGTGGCGCTGGAATGCGCTGCGCTGGCCGCTGGGTGCAGCGTTCGATCGCGTGCGCCAGCCGCTGCAGTGCGTGCTGTTCGGCCTGTTGTCGATCGGCTGGCTGTCCGGCCAGCTGTTGCCGGGCGATGCTGCGCCGCTGCTGTGGCTGCCGGTGCTGAATCCGGCGGAGATCGGGCAGTGGCTGAGCCTGCTGCTGCTGGCGCGTTGGCTGTACAGCGATCAGGCGCCGCAGGCGCTGCTGGGTATCCGCATGCCGCTGCTGTCACTGGCAACTTTCGTCGCGCTGACCAGCGTTGTGCTGCATGGCGTGCATCAGTGGGGCGGCCTGTCGTGGAACGCGTCGATGATGCGCTTCAGCCTGGCGCAGACCAGCCTGACCGTGCTGTGGAGCATGCTCGGCGTGATTGCCTGGGTGTGGGGCTCGCGCCGTGGCCAGCGCGTGCTGTGGATGGTGGGTGCGGTGCTGATGGGCGTGGTGCTGGCCAAGCTGGTCATCGTCGATCGCCAGCACCTGGGCAACCTGCTGGGCATCGCATCGTTCATCGCTTACGGCCTGCTGTGCACGGTCGTGGGTTATCTGGCACCGGCACCGCCGAGCGCGGCGCCGACCGTGGAGGAAAAACAATGAAGACGTGGAGCAGGGCGCTGCTGCCGGCGATGTTCGGCATGCTGGCCGCCGTCACCGCACAGGCCGCCGATTACCGTACCCAGTACGCCGAGCAGTGGCCGCTGACGTTGTCCAGCGCACAATCGGGTGCCTACCGTGTCGTGCTGGAACCGGCGATCTACCGTCGCGCCGGTAGTGCGGACCTGGGCGATGTGCAGGTGTTCAATGCCGCCGGCCAATCGTTGCCGTCGGCATTGCTGGCGCCGGACCAGCCGCTGGCACAGCCGCCGGTGCAGCGTGAGCTGCCGTGGTTCGCGTTGCCGCCGCTGGCCGAAGCGCAGCGCAACGACCTGCAGTTGCTGACCGAGCGCGATACCGATGGCCGCGTGCGCCGGGTCGAGGCGCGTGTGGGTGGTGGTGCGGTAGCGAACGGGCAGGGCGGTTGGCTGATCGATGCCAGCGTGCTCGGCCAGCAACCATTGGCGGCGCTGGTGCTGGATTGGGCCGACAGCGGACAGCCGCTGCAGGCGCAGGTGCAGCTGGACGTCAGCGACGACCTGCAGCACTGGCGTGCGATTGGCCGCGACATTCCGCTGGTGGATCTGCAGCGCGCCGGCAAGCGCCTGCTGCAGCGCCGTCTGCAGGTGGATGGTGAAGCGCGCTATCTGCGTGTGCTGGCGCAGGGCGATGCCCGTCTGCCAACGCTGCGCAGCGTACTGGCCGAGCTGCCGCCGGCACCGGCCACACTGCCGTGGGAGTGGCTGTCGCTGGAACCGACCTCGAAGCGCAAGGGCGAATACACCTTCGAGATGGATGGCCGCTTCCCGGCGGCGCGTGCTGACGTGGCCAGCACCGACAACAGCCTGGTGCAGTGGACATTGTTCAGCCGCGATGACGAGAGCGCGGAATGGCAGCGCCGTAGTGCACCGTGGATTGCTTATCAGCTGCAGCAGGGCGCGCAGGGCCAGCGTCAGCAATCGGCTGCGCAGCCGCTGGGCGGTGTGCATCGGGATCGTTACTGGAAGCTGGTAGCGAATCCGGCTGAAACGGCGACGGCTCCAACCCTGCGTCTGGGTTATCAGCCGGAAGTGCTGGTGTTCCTGAGCCAGGGCGCGGCGCCGTATGCGCTGGCGGTGGGCAGCTCGACTGCGCGCCGGATGGAGGCGCCGATCGGTGTGCTGATCGAGGAGCTGCGGCAGCGCAATGATCCGTCGTGGCAGCCGACGCTGGCGCGCCTGGAGGGCAGCCCGGAGCCGCTGGCCGGTGAGTCGGCACTGAAGCCGCAGCACGACTGGAAGTCGTGGCTGCTGTGGGCGTTGCTGGGGCTGGGTGTGTTGGTTGTTGGCGGCCTGGCGGTCAGTCTGCTTCGGCAGAAGCCGGCGCCTTCGGCGTAGGTTCCGGCGAACGGCGCAGCCCCTCGTGGGTGGGGTTGGTCGTGTAAAGCAACAGCCGTGCTTGGCCGGGCGGGTGGGCTGGGCAGGGGACGCCGTGAATCCGTCCCTGGAGGCTTAGCCGCGCCATCCATGGCGCGGATACCCCTGCCCAGCCCACCCGCCCGGCCTCTGACGGTTTCCGTGTGCGTCCACCCACGGAAGAAAAAAATGAAGAGCAAAAGCAAAAGCAGCTTGGCTGCGTGCTTCTTGTAGAGTCGAGCCCACGCTCGGCTGCTCTTCGCGAAACGTCCAGCCGAGCATCGGCTCGGCTCTACATTTTTCTCCGACACCAGAAGTCGCTCTTGCTTCCGCCTTTGCCACCCGCGTCACCTCATGAACCTGTCGAGGCCGGGGTGGTGTGGGCTGGCAGGGGTGTCAGCCGCATGGATGCGGCTGCCAAGCCTCCAGGGACGGATTAACGGCGTCCCCTGCCAGCCCACACCGCCCCGGCCCACCCACAGCATCACAAGGCGCCAGCGCTTTAGGCTGTTGCTGTTGCTGTTGCGCCTCTGCCTGCCGCAGGCATCGGCCCTCCCACCACCCGCACCCGATACAATGGCCGTCTGCCGTAGCCCGGCATCCCGTCCCTGAGCCAAAGAGTTGCCCATGTCCATCGTCCGCATGACCGACCTCGACCTCTCCGGCAAGCGCGTGCTGATCCGCCAGGATCTGAATGTGCCGATCGAGAATGGCCGCATCACCTCCGAACAGCGCATCACCGCTTCGCTGCCGACGCTCAAGCGCGCGCTGGAGCAGGGCGCGGCGGTGATGGTCACCTCACACCTGGGGCGCCCGAAGGAAGGCGTGTGGAGCGAAGCCGATTCGCTGGCGCCGGTGGCCCAGCGCCTGTCCGAGCTGCTCGGTCGCGAGGTTCCGCTGGTGCGCGACTGGGTCGACGGTGTCGACGTGCAGCCGGGCCAGCTGGTGCTGCTGGAAAACTGCCGCATGAATGTCGGCGAGGGCAAGGACGATGAAGCCCTGTCGAAGAAGTACGCCGCCCTGTGCGATGTGTTCGTGATGGATGCCTTCGGTACCGCACACCGCGCGCAGGCCTCGACCCATGGCGTCATCCGCTTCGCCCCGGTGGCGGCCGGTGGCCCGCTGCTGATGGCCGAACTGGACGCGCTGGCGCAGGCGCTGGATGCACCGGCCAAGCCGCTGCTGGCCATCGTCGCCGGCAGCAAGGTCAGCACCAAGCTGGAACTGCTG
Organism: Stenotrophomonas mexicanensis; assembly: GCF_032911605.1. Taxonomy (NCBI): domain Bacteria; kingdom Pseudomonadati; phylum Pseudomonadota; class Gammaproteobacteria; order Lysobacterales; family Lysobacteraceae; genus Stenotrophomonas; species Stenotrophomonas mexicanensis. Next base: position 8,699 of record NZ_JAWJTG010000026.1, on the reverse strand, counting down.
GCCAACCTGGTCGGCAAGGTCGATCAGCTGATCGTCGGTGGTGGCATCGCCAACACCTTCATCGCTGCCGCCGGCTACAACGTCGGCAAGTCGCTGTACGAGCCGGACCTGCTGGACACCGCGAAGAAGATCGTGGCCGATGCCAAGGCGCGTGGCGCCGATATCCCGCTGCCGGTGGACGTGGTCACCGCCAAGCAGTTCATGCCGGACGCGGTTGCCGAAGTGAAGGCGGTCGACGCCGTTGCCGAAGACGACCTGATCCTGGACATCGGCCCGCAAACCGCGGCGCAGTACGCGCAGCTGATCGGGAAGGCCGGTACCGTGGTCTGGAACGGTCCGGTCGGTGTGTTCGAATTCGAGGCCTTCAGCAAGGGCACCGAAGCGCTGGCCCGTGCCATCGCCAGTTCGCCGGCATTCTCCATCGCCGGTGGCGGCGACACCCTGGCCGCGGTCGACAAGTTCGATATCGCCCAGCAGGTCAGCTACATCTCCACCGGTGGTGGCGCGTTCCTGGAGTTCCTGGAAGGCAAGACCCTGCCGGCGGTGGCCGCACTCGACGCGCGCGGCGCATGAGTGCCGATCGCAGCAAGGATGTCCTGTTCTTCGACCTGGACGGCACGCTGATCGATTCGCAGGTGGGTATCACCGCCTGCATCGCCTATGCGCTGCAGAAGATGGACCATCCGGTGCCACCGCAGGAGACCCTGCTGGGCTGGATCGGTCCGTCGCTGCGCACCACCTTCGCGCCGCTGTTCGGTGAACCGGCGCGGGTGGAACAGGCGGTGGGCTACTACCGTGAGCGCTTCGACGTCGAGGGCTGGCGCGAGCACACGGTGTACCCGCAGGTGGAAGACACCCTTCGCACGCTGCATGGTCGTGGCCATCGCCTGGCGGTGGTCACTGCCAAGAACGAGCCGCACGCGCGCCGCATCCTTGCCCACCTGCCGTTCGGTGGGCTGTTCGAGGAGATCGTCGGTTCAACCCTCGATGGCTCGCGCAGCCACAAGCCGGAACTGGTCGGTGAGGCGCTGCGTCGGCTGCAGGTGCAGCCCGCGCAGTGCTGGATGATCGGCGACCGCCGCATGGACATTGAAGGCGCGCGTCACCATGGCCTGCGCAGCGTCGGTGTGTTGTGGGGCTTTGGCGGTGAGGCCGAACTCACCGAAGCCGGTGCCGGGCAGCTGGCCCGTGAGCCGGCGCAGCTGGAAACGCTGCTGGCGTGATGCGCCGTTGATCGGTAGCGCCGGGCCACGCCCGGCGCCACCACCACCCTGCGCCAGCGTATGTCCGGCCGATGTCCGTTCGATGACCCGCGAAGTCAGGCCGCACAAGGCTGTAACCGTATACATGCGGCGTGAAGGATGTGCTAATTTCCGTTCTTTATCGGGAGAGGCCCATTCACCATGTTCGAGCGTCAGCGTCGCACCAAGATCCTTGCCACCCTCGGTCCGGCCACTGATCCGCCGGGCGTGCTGGAGGATCTGTTCCGCGCCGGCGTCAACGTGGTGCGCCTGAACTTCAGCCATGGCGATCCCTCCGGCCAGGCCAAGCGTGCTGCCGAAGTGCGCGCTGCCGCGGCCCGCGTGGGCGTGGAAGTCGGCATCCTGGCCGACCTGCCGGGCCCGAAGATCCGCATCGAGCGCTTCGCCGAAGGCAAGGTACAGCTGAAGGCGGGCAACCGCTTCGACCTGATCGCCAGCACCAGCGCCGGCCCGGGTGACGCCACCCAGGTGGGCGTGAGCTACCTCGGCCTGCCGCAGGACGTGGGTCCGGGCGATGTGCTGCTGCTCGACGACGGCCTGATGCAGCTGCAGGTGGTGGAAGTGCAGGGCGAACGCATCATCAACACCGTACTGAACGACGGTGTGCTGTCCGACCGCAAGGGCCTGAACAAGCAGGGCGGTGGCTTGTCGCTGGGCGCGCTGACCGAGCGCGACAAGGAACTGATCGGCATCGTCGCCAAGATCGGTGTCGACTTCATTGCCGTGTCGTTCTGCCGCAATGCGCAGGACATGAACGACGCGCGTGAGATCGCCCGCTCGCACGGCTGCGATGCCGCGCTGGTGTCGAAGATCGAGCGCACCGAGGCGATCGAGAACCTGGAAGAGATCGTCGAGGCCAGCGACGTGGTGATGGTGGCCCGTGGCGACCTCGGCGTGGAAATCGGCGATGCCGAACTGCCGGGCCTGCAGAAGAAGATCATCAAGGCCTCGCTGGCGCAGAACAAGGTGGTGATCACCGCCACGCAGATGCTGCAGTCGATGGTCGAAAGCCCGATCCCGACCCGTGCCGAAGTGCTGGACGTGGCCAACTCGGTCATCGATGGCACGGACGCGGTGATGCTGTCGGCCGAGACCGCTGCCGGTGCCTGGCCGGTCAAGGCCGTGGAAGCGATGGCGCGCATCTGCCTGGGTGCAGAGCGCCAGTTCCAGACCGAGACCGACTTCAACGCCTCGCCGCGCAACCTGGAACGTGCCGACCAGGCCATTGCCATGGCCACCATGTTCCTGTCGCAGCACGTGGGCGTGCGCGCGATCGTGGCGATGACCGAATCCGGTGGCACCGCCCGCTACCTGTCGCGTTTCCGCGCCAAGGCGCCGGTGTTCGCGGTCACCCGCCACGACGGTGCACGCCGCCAGATGGCGCTGATGCGCGATGTCTACCCGATCAACTTTGACAGCCGTGGCCTGACCCCGCGTGAAGCCGCACGCGGCAGCATCCGCCTGCTGGTGGAAGCCGAACTGCTGCAGGCCGGTGACCGCGTCGTGTTCACCAGCGGTGAGCACATGGAAACCCTGGGCGCGACCAACACCCTGCGCCTGCTGGAAGTGGGCGAAGACGGCCGCGCCAGCGGCCTGGGCGATCTGTAAACCCTGGCGGCCCCGGGTCGGAGCCGCTGCGCGGGTCCGACCCGGGGTCAGATCTCCGAAGGGGGCGTGACCCGGCGCAACAGGACATCGCCTGTCCGGTGCGGACATTGGAATCGTTTCCAGACTGCCCTGCACGTCGGTGCAACGGGCGGCGGGGCTATACTTACGTTTTTCCCGCACCCGCCACAGGAAGTACATGAGCATCGAACAGCTGGCTGAAACCGCCCAAGCCATGGTTGCCCCGGGCAAGGGCATCATCGCGATCGACGAATCCACCGCTACCATCGCCAAGCGTTTCGCTGGCGTGGGTATCGAGAACACCGAGGAGAACCGTCGTGCCTACCGCGAACTGCTGCTGACCACGCCGAAGCTCAACGAGCACATCTCCGGCGCCATCCTGTTTGACGAAACCATCCGTCAGTCGACTAAGGACGGCGTGCCGTTCGCCAAGTACATGGCCGACCACGGCATGATTCCGGGCATCAAGGTGGACAAGGGTGCGCACCCGCTGGCCGGCTGCCCGGGCGAGCTGGTGACCGAAGGCCTGGACGGCTTGCGCGAGCGCCTGCAGGAGTACTACAAGCTGGGTGCGCGCTTCGCCAAGTGGCGTGCGGTGATCAACATCGGCGAAAGCATTCCGTCGGGCACCTGCATCGAGTCCAACGCCCACGCGCTGGCCCGCTATGCCGCCCTGTGCCAGGAATGCGGCCTGGTGCCGATGGTCGAGCCGGAAGTGATCATGGACGGCGACCACGACATCGAGACCTGCTACGAAGTCACCGAAGCCACCCTGCGTTCGCTGTTCGATGCCCTGTACCAGCAGAACGTGCTGCTGGAAGGCACCATCCTGAAGGCCTCGATGGTCATCTCCGGCAAGGGCTGCGATGAGCAGGCCGACGTCGAGGAAGTGGCCGAGTCGACCGTGATGTGCCTGAAGAGCACCGTGCCGGCCATCCTGCCGGGCGTGGTGTTCCTGTCCGGTGGCCAGAGCGACGAGCAGTCCACCGAGCATCTGAACGCGATGAACCAGCTGGGCAACCTGCCGTGGCCGCTGAGCTTCTCCTACGGCCGCGCCATGCAGCAGGCCGCGCTGAAGCTGTGGGCCAAGGACATGAAGGGCAACTACGCTGCCGCCCAGAAGACCGTGTACGAGCGCGCCAAGGACAACGGCCTGGCCGCGCTGGGCAAGTGGAACGGTTGATCCGTCCCATCGCAGGATGAACAGGGCAACGCCGGCATCACGCCGGCGTTTGCTTTTGCGGGTATCGTTTCCGCCCCCACGCACCGGGCCGGTGCGCGGGACATACATGGAAGGCCAAGGAGAAAAAACATGCGTTTGGCAGCAATCACACTGGCCGTCGCCACGGTCCTGATCGCCGGCGGTTGCAACCGCATCAGTGGCGGTGGTGACGCAGGCAAGGCCGCGTCACTCGATTTCGACAAGCCGGTGTCCGGCGAGATCACCTCGCGCAGCGGCATCAACTTCAACGACGGCAGCCATCACCAGCTGTACCAGATCAAGCTGGAAGACAGGGAGCTGGTCGGCCTGAAGCTCACCGGCGCACTGACCGGTTCGATCGCCGTGTTCAACAACGGCAGCCTGGTGTCCACCAGCAATACCGGTTACGAACGCGAAGGCGATGTCTCGCTGGCCTTCCGTGCCAACGGTGGCGGCACCTACCAGGTGGCGGTCAACGCCAACGGTCCGAGTGCCTTTGGTCCGTACCGCCTGCGCGCCGAGAAGCTGAAGCCGTACGACGGCAAGCCGCTGGTGGGCAGTGGTGAGATCGTCGACATGCTGGCCAGCAACTCGCAGGACTACACCCTGCAGGTGGAGAAGGCGGGCCTGTACGAGATCCGCCTGGTCTCGGATGTCTTCGATCCGGTGCTGAAGCTGTCCGGCCAGGGCGTGGATGCCGAGAACGATGATGGCGGCGACAGCACCAACTCGCGCCTGAACCTCTCGCTGAAGCCGGGCAAGTACACCCTGACTGCACGCGGCCTCGGCGACGGCGTCAATGGCATGTTCACCCTGTCGGCCACCCGCATTGAACTGCCAGGCAACCTGGTGGATCGCGATGGCACGGCACTGCCGAAGTCGGGCAGCGCGTACACCATGCTGGACAACGAAGGCCGCCGCCGCTTCCTGCTGACCCTGGATCGTCCGGCCGACGTGCGCCTGGATGCGATTTCCAGCCAGGTCGATACCGTGCTGCGCGTGGTCGGCGGCGTCGTCGAGCTGACCGACGACGACGGTGGCAATGGCACCAATGCACGCCTGGAAGAGACGCTGCCGGCCGGTCACTACACCGTCGACGTGTCCAGCCTGAACAACGGTGCGGGCCTGGTGGAAGTGCGCGTGCAGGTCGAAGGTGCCAGCGCCGACGGTGCTGCTGCCTCGGCCGCACGCGCCGCTGCGGATGCAGCTGCTGCCGTGGCCGATGACGCCGCTGCTGCGGTGGAAGCAGCCAGCCGTTGAGGTGATCCACACGTAGCGTGGATGACCTCAAGGCCGCAACGGGAAAGGCCGGGCAATGCCCGGCCTTTCCTTTTACCGGAAGCGCTGCGGTTCAGTGCGCAGCGGCGAAGCCCGCCTCGCCCAGAGGCGGCAGCATCGACCCGCGCGGTTCGTTGTCCGTGCTTTGTCCCGCGGCGCTCAATGCCTGCTGGTAGGCCTTCGCCGTAGCAGTGTTGAACGCCACCAGCACGATGCGCATCGGCTGTGCATGGCTGCGCTGCCACGCCAGTGTTTCCGTCACTGCGATCTGCGCGGCCTGGTACAGCGGATAGCCATACACACCGCAGCTGATCGCCGGGAACGCGATCGACTTCACGCCCAGCGACTCGGCCAACTGCAGCGATTTCCAGTAGCAGTTGGCCAGCAATGCCGGTTCGTCGCGCTGGCCGTCGTGCCAGACCGGGCCCACCGTGTGCAGTACATGCCGCGCAGGCAATGCGTAAGCGTCGGTGGCGCGCACTTCGCCGGTTGGGCAACGCACGCCCGGACGCAGCTCCGGCAACTGCTCGCACTCGGCCAGCAATGCCGGCCCGGCAGCGCGATGGATCGCGCCGTCGACGCCGCCGCCGCCGAGCAGTGTTTCATTGGCCGCGTTGACGATCGCATCCACCGCCAGGGTCGTGATATCGCCCTGCCAAACTTCGATCTTCATGCGTCCGTCTCCTGCCTGTGAGGTGTTCCGCGCAGCATCTGCGCCGGCTGTTCCCACGGTAGGGGACAGGGCATCGATACTGCGTCATGACCGTCTCACGCGCTGCGATCCGACGGCCTTCACGCACGATGGCGGGCGACGCCTTCACGCAGGCTGAAGCAGAAAGGGGGAGGTGGCGAAACGGTAGCGCCGGGCCATGTCCGGCGGATGGTGAACGAAGCGAATGCCGGAAACAGCAACGCCGGGCATGGCCCGGCGCTACCTTGAACGAAACGGGATCCGACCCTGGGCTCACGGCAGGCCGGCCAGCCAGTCGTCGTCGGAACCCTCATTCACATCGGCGAACAGCGGTGTGGAGAAATAGCGCTCGCCGGTATCGGGCAGCATTGCCAGGATCACCGAGCCCGGTTCAGCGCGGGCGGCCACGTCCAGCGCGCTCGCCACGGTGGCGCCGGCGGAGATGCCGACGAAGATGCCTTCCTCCGCAGCCAGGCGACGCGCGGTGGCGATCGCGCGGTCATCTTCGACCGAGACCAGTTCGTCCACCACATCGCGGTTGAGCACGTCCGGCACGAAGTCCGGGGTCCAGCCCTGGATCTTGTGCGGCTTCCAGTCATCGCCCTTCAGCAGCGCGGCGCCGGCCGGTTCGGTGGCGATGATGCGGGTCTGCGGGCGCGCGACCTTCAGCACTTCGCCCACGCCGGTAAGCGTGCCACCCGTGCCCCAGCCACTGACGAAGTAGTCCAGCCGCTTGCCGGCGAAGTCGCGCAGGATCTCGGCAGCGGTGGTGTTGCGGTGGTAGGCCGGGTTGGCCGGGTTGGCGAACTGGCTGGCCAGGAACCAGCCGTGCTGCTCGGCCAGCTCGGCCGCCTTGCGCACCATGCCGCTGCCGCGCTCGGCGGCCGGGGTCAGGATCACCTTGGCACCGTAAGCGCGCATCAGCTTGCGGCGCTCCACCGAGAAGGTCTCGACCATGGTGGCCACGAACTTGTAGCCGCGCGCGGCGGCGACCATCGCCAGTGCCACGCCAGTGTTGCCTGAAGTGGCTTCGACAATGGTGTCGCCCGGCTTGAGCAGGCCGCGTGCCTCGGCGTCGAGGATGATCGCCAGCGCCAGACGGTCCTTCACCGAACCGCCCGGGTTGAACGACTCGACCTTGGCGTAGACGCTGACCTGCGGGGGCGCCAGGCGCTGCAGCCTGACGATGGGGGTGTTGCCGACGGTATCGAGGATGGAGTCGTACAGGGCCATGGAAGCGCTCCGGAAACGGGGCCGCGCCGGGCTTCGGCGGGCGAAGGGGGAGGGCTGGCTGTTCAGGCCAGCGGCTGCCGGCTGACCGTAGCGCCGGCATATGACGCCCGGAAATGACCAGATACCTTTCTTAAACAACCTTTGGTTATAAGCTGGTGACGGCAATTGACCCTAGAGTGGACCTCCGCCCCACGCCGCCTGCCTCCCATGACGCTGACCCAGCTGCGCTATCTGGTTGCCATCGCCGACGCCGAGCTGAACATCACGCTGGCCGCCTCGCGCGTGCACGCCACCCAGCCCGGCCTGTCCAAGCAGCTCAAGCAGCTGGAGGACGAGCTGGGTTTCCTGTTGTTCGTGCGCAAGGGCCGCAGCCTGGAGTCGGTCACCCCGGCCGGCACCGAGGTCATCGCCCGCGCTCGTGCGGTGCTGGCCGAGGCCAACAACATCCGCACCTACGCGGCCAACCAGCGCCGCGAGAGCCAGGGCCAGCTGATCCTGACCACCACCCACACCCAGGCGCGCTTCGTGCTGCCGCCGGCGGTGGCAGCGATCAAGCAGGCCTATCCCCAGGTGAGCGTGCACCTGCAGCAGGCCGGCGAAGCCGACGCGCTGGACCGCTTGAATCAGGGTGATGCCGATATTGCGATCATCAGCACCGCTGGCGGTGAGCCCACCGATGGCATCGCGGTGCCGCTGTTCCGCTGGCGGCGCCTGGTGGTGGTACCGAAGGGCCACCCGCTGGACCGCGCCGGCCGCGCCCCAGACCTGGCCGCGCTGGCCCGGCAGCCATTGATCAGCTACGAATCCTCGACCCGGCCGAATTCCTCGTTGCAGCGCGCCTTCGCTGCGAACGGCCTGGTGCCGGATCTGGCGCTGACCGCGCTCGATGCCGACCTGATCAAAACCTACGTGCGTACCGGTCTGGGCGTGGGCCTGCTGGCGGAGATGGCGGTCAGTTCCAACGACGAAGACCTGAGGTCGTGGCCGGCCCCGGAGCCGATCACTGAGTGCATTGCCTGGGCGGTGCTGCCTCGCGATCGCGTGCTGCGTGATTACGCGCTGGAGCTGGTGCACGTGCTGGCACCGCAGATCGATCCGCGTGATCTGCGCAGGGTGCTGGATGGCAACCAGGCGGCGGCGTGGCCGGTGCCACCGACGTGGGAGTCACTGACCCAGACCATCACGGTGTGAGGTGGGTCGAGCAGGGCGTGCCGCCCTGCACCCGCGGTAGTGCCGGCCGCTGGCCGGCAACCTCAGAAGCAACGGCAACAGCAACAGCAACAGCAGAAGCTGGCATTGTGTGGGGTGGCGGGGCGGTGTCGGAGTGCGGGGACGCCGCAAGTACATCCCTGTGGCTTGGCAGCCGCATCCATGCGGCTGACACCCCGCACTCCGACACCGCCCCACC